>NZ_DAOPSE010000014.1:0-40485 GCF_035349255.1 Defluviitoga sp.
ACGATGCTAGTGCAGCTGGAAGAAGGGTAGGAATACTAACTTGGAATGATCCAACTGGTAACAATTATCAGAGCACAGTAAACTTTGGAAATATTAAATTAGAGAAATAAAATTTATGCAGTATTTCTTTTAACTCTCTGATTTAAAGATTGGCCTGCATATCTTACCCTATTTTTAACATATTAAGTGCAGGCCATTTTTTGGTAATCAACTATAAAATTTTAAGCAAGGAGGTCTACATGGAAAAATTAAAAGTAATGCAGCGCATTGTAGGTACAGGAATAATTTCTGTTGTTAGAGCAAATTCTCCCGAAAAGGCTATAAAAATTGCGAATGCAGTAAAAAAAGGAGGAATTGATGCTATTGAGATAACCATGACTGTTCCAGGTGCTATTGAAGTAATTAAAGAGCTAAAAAAAAGTTATCCAAATGGTGAAATTCTTATTGGGGCAGGTACAGTACTTGATTCAGAAAGTGCCAGGGCGGCTATGTTAGCCGGAGCGGAATTTTTTGTGAGTCCTTACTTTAATTCTGAAATGGTAAAATTATGTAACAGGTACCAAAAAGTTACAATGATGGGAGCAATGTCTATAAAAGAGATTATCGAAGTAATGGAATCAGGTTCAGATTTTGTAAAATTGTTTCCAGGCAGTGCTTTTGGTCCTTCAATGGTTAAATCTATCTTAGGTCCTCTTCCTTATGCACCTATTATTCCGACTGGGGGGGTAAATTTAGAAAATGTCGCTGAATGGATTAAAGCAGGTTGTTTAGCAGTTGGAGTCGGCGCTGAGTTAACTAAAGGAGCTCGAGAAGCTAACTATGAAGAAGTTGAAGAAACTGCTAGAAAATTTGTTGTAGCAATCAGAGAAGCTAAAAAGTAGATGAGAAAATTTATTAAAGAAAAAATTAAAAACTAAAACAATAATGGATGTGGTGATTATAATGGATGTAGTAACTTTAGGCGAAACGATGGTTCTTTTTGTACCTACAGAGACAGGGCCTTTAAAGTATATATATCAATTTAATAAACATATTGGAGGCGCTGAATCAAATGTTGCTATAGGTCTTTCAAAATTAGGTCTAAAAGCAGGATGGATTAGTAAATTAGGTAAAGATGGTTTTGGAGATTACATAGAATCTTTTGTTAGAGGAGAAGGTGTGGATGTTTCTCAAGTAAAAAGGGATGAAAATCATCCCACCGGTGTTTTTTTCAAAGAGAGGGTGGAAATAGGGGAAAGCGTGGTATACTATTACAGAAAAGGATCTGCAGCAAGTTTTATGGATGAAAGCGACTTAGATGAAAATTATATTGCTCAAGCAAAATATTTACATTTAACAGGTATAACTCCTGGCTTGAGCGAATCATGTTGTAGAACAGTATATAAGGCAATAGAAATAGCAAAAAAGCATGATTTGAAAATAGTTTTCGATCCAAACATAAGGTTTAAAGTTTGGGATGATAAAGAAAAAATGAAAGAAACTATTTTAGATATAATCAGTAAATCAGATATCTTATTGCCAGGACTAAGTGAAGCAAAAATTTTGTTAGGGTCTTCTGATGAAAAGGAAATATTAAATACATTTTTGGATATAGGTCCTGAAATAGTTGTTATGAAAGTAGGAGAAAATGGTGCTTTTCTAGGTACAAAAGAGGAAACAACACACATTCCCGGATTTAAAGTCAAAAGGATCATCGATCCAATTGGAGCAGGAGATGCCTTTGCAGCTGGATTCTTAGCTGGACTAATAAAAGGTTATACATTGCAGGAAGCTGTTAAATTAGCAAATGCGGCAGGAGCTTTTGCACTGACTGTGAAGGGTGATGTGGAAGGGTTACCCACATGGGAGGATCTTCTTTCCTTTTTTGGGAATGAAAAAGGAATTACTAGGTAAAGGAAGCTTTTTTTACCTATTTGTAATTACAAAGTAAAATGATTTGGCAAAAATATAATATAATTATAGTAGATATTTGATAGAAATTTTTAGGTAGGTGAATATAAATTCAAACTGTTAAAAATGTTATAGCCATGCTTGATTATATCGTTAATTCTCCTACACCAGTAAGTGCAACAGAAATTGCTCATGAATTTGATATGTCAATCTCTAATGCCTATAAGTATCTAGATGATTTACACAAAGGAGAACTTTTAACTAAGAATAAAGATAGGACTTACATTCCCAGTTTCAAACTCGTAGAGTATGGAAGTATAATCCTGAAAAAAATAAACCTCAGAGACTTAGCTCAACCACATTTAGTTGATCTCATGGTAAAAACAGGTCAAACTGTCCACCTTGTGGTAAAAGATGGTTATGAAGGAGTATACATTGAAAAGATTGAGGGTCCCCACTCTCTGCCGATGATGTCAAGGATTGGAATGAGGATGAATTTATACGCAACCGGATTTGGAAAGGCTATTTTAGCCCATCTACCACAACAAGAATTAGAAGAGTATTTAAAAGCGGTAAAATTAGAAAAAAGAGGTAAAAATACAATTACAGATCCTAAGGAATTAAAAAAACAGTTAACCGAAATAAAAAAAATGGGTTACGCAATAGATAATGAAGAAAATGAAGATGGGATTTACTGCATAGGGGCCCCCATCTTTAATTACGATAATCAAGTTATTGCAGCTGTAAGTATTTCTATGAGTGCATCTCATGCTAAAGAAGTAAGTGTTGAAGAATTTGCAGGCTACGTTATGGACTGTACTAGGAGAATATCCCGATTGTTGGGATATAAAAATTAAAGAACACATTTATGAAGATTTTTAAATTATTTAAAACATATCTTTATATGTCTTCTAAGGGTTCAACAATAATTGTTTCGTAATTATCATAAAGCCAAATTCCTGGTTTAGCTCCTTTAGGTTTCCAGACATTTTTTCTTTGAGTGTAATCAACTGCAACATTCGATGACATTTTAGCTTTTGAAAATGTTGCTGCTATTCTTGCTGCATATTTAACTACTTCCTCAGGTACTTTTTGGCCTGAGGATTTAATTATCACATGAGAACCTGGAATTTCATGTGTGTGAAGCCATACGTCCTCTCTGGCTGCAGAACGTGTCAAATCATCATTTTGTTTGTTATTTTTACCTACTAGTATTTCAAAACCTTCATATTCGAACTTTCTATATGTGGACTTTATCTTCTTTTCTCTTTGAGGTTTTTTAGTTTCTCTAATTAAACCTTGTTCTTTCATTTCTTCTCTTATTTCTATTAGAGTTTCGATGTCTTCAGCTAAGTTAATTGTTTCTAAAAGTTGATATAGATATTCTAATTCTTCTACAATATCTTTAATTCTTTCCTTTGCAAACTCAACTTTTTTCTTAATTCGTTTTATTTCTTTATAATAATTTTGAAGATTTTGAGTGGGAGATAACAAAGGATCTATTTCTATAACAATTTCTAACCCAGTGTTCCAATCAATTACAGGAAGATATCTATCTCCCTTTTTTATTTGGAATAAATAACTCTGGAGTAGTTTACCTTTTGTTTCAAGCTCTTTCAAGCGAGCTTCTTCAGCTAAATCTTTTAAAATCAGATCTTTAGTTTTCTCAGTTTTTTCAATAAGGTTTTTAACATTTTTTTCTAGTTTTTTCTTCATCTCTAAGAATCTTGATCGATTAGCTCTTTCTTGAAATACCTTAAGTAAGGCTTCTGAAGGATTAAGTTTCTCATACACAAAATTATTAGGAGTTATAGCTACAGCATCATATTTTTTATTATCTTGGTAAAAATATAAATGCGGACCCCTAAGATCATGAACGGCTTTTTCAATACCTATAATTTTTAAAAAGTCTTTGGATTTTTTTGAAAAGCCCATCAAATTGTCTAAAGATAATTTGTCCAAGGTTTTAATATCGTCGTTTAAAATATCTAGCTTTGAATCGTCGTAGTAGGGTACAAATTTATCGCCAGGTATAATTGGCCTAAATTCGTCTTGCACATGTTTGTAAGCTTCTTCAATTTTGCCTTCTTCATTAACTAAGATAAGATTGGAGTTTCTACCCATCAATTCAAAATACAACCTATACATAACCTTTTCTGATTTTTCTTCATCGTAGCCTTCTATTTCAATAAAACCTAATCTATCCAACCCTAATTGTTCTATATTTAATATCCTTGAGTTTCTAATTCTTTTTCTTAGAAACTGTGCAAAATGCCCAGGTTCCATAGGTATATCTGGTTTTTCGGGTAATAAAAGCATATAAGAGGGATTTTGAAGGGAAAACAATAAAAAATTATTGGGTAATTGTAACAAAACTTGGTAATATACAGGTTGATAAATGTTTTTTATTCTTTCTCCTAAAATGTTGTCTTTAACTTCTCGTAAAACCTTATATAAAACTAAACCATCAAACGGCACATGATCACTCCTTCAGAATCTCAATCTAAAACAAAAAGGGCAGTTTTATACGCCCTTTTTGTTTATCTATTTTTATACTCTATATTTTCTGTTACCTCACGATGAACCTTTTTTGCCCTTATCCGTAGAAGCTACGATCAAGGAGATAATTGCAACAATCAAATCAATCCACGCATGCCACGTGGGCATTGATGCTACAAATAGACCTATAATCCCCATCAGTAATAGGTAAATTCCAACAGTTATTAACCAACCTTTTGACATTTTACCCCCTCCTTACCTTTTATGGTTATAGTCACTTTATAGGTACTACACTCTAGAGGAGCACATTCAGGCATTAAGGTAGCTCAAACATTAATCAAAATTTTGAGCCAACAATCACTAATATCATAAAAAAAATAAATTACGAATACAATAAGAATAGAATAATTTTATGTTAACAAAGATTATGTTTTAAGTATAAAGGCTTGTTGATTGAAAATATAAGAAGATGATTGCTCAATGTATCACATTCTTTTTCAATTTTAGTAATTATTTGTAAATGAAAGATGTTATAATAAATATGTAAGAACTGAAATGTCTGGGGTGTAAACAAGGGATTAATGTATAAGGCTCACTAAACTAAAATTCAAAAAGCAAAGAAAGTTTGTTTTTTGAATGGTAAAGGGGGTACAAACCATTAAATACACTAAAATATTTTTGTTAATTTTATTGGTAGTACAACTTGGTCTAACTCTCTTTTCTCAAAACTCTGTGTTGGTTCTAAACTCTTATAACCCAGGATTATCTTGGTCTGATGTAGAATTAGAAGGCCTTAATTCTGTATTAAGTAAACAATATGAATTAGAAGTTTATGTTGAATATTTAGATTCCAAAAGATTTGGAGATCCCTATTCTTTGGAATTGTTCAAAGATTATTTATTCAAAAAGTTTAAAAATATAAATTTAGATGCTGTGATTGCTCTAGATAATGATGCTTTTGATTTCGTTTTAGAAAATTATGAAACTTTTTTCAAAGGTATACCCGTTGTGTTTTGTGGTATTAATTATTATAAAGAGTACAATTTAGAAAGTAAAGATTTTGCAACCGGTGTTGTAGAAACTCAGGATATAAGAGATACATTGTCTACAGCGCTGAGCCTTCATAAAGATGTGAAGCATGTTTACGTAATAATAGACAACTACACCAAAACCAGTATTCTTGTAAGACAAGAAATGGGAAAAGAAGTAATTCCTTATTTTCCAAACATAAATTTTATATTTCTAAGTGATTCTTTAGAAGAAATACACGAAAATCTCAGTAATCCGGTAAAGAATTCAATAGCTATTCTTTTAGGCTTCAATAAAGATAAGAATGGTGTTTTCTATAGTTTCGATCAAATTGGACGTTTTATCGAACAATTTGACAAAATACCTATTTACACTACTTTGAGTGTCTACATGGATTATAATGTGATTGGCGGCAAGATAACAAGCGCATTCGACCAAGGAGTAAAAGCAGGAGAAATTGTATTAAATATTTTATCGGGAGCAGATATCAAAAATTTGCCGCGTTATTACCTACTGGAAAACAAGTACTTGTTTAATTACCCTCAATTAGTTAAATTTAAAATTTCTTTAAATTCTCTTCCGCCCAATTCAATCGTTTTAAATAAACCTATACCTTTCTATAAAAAATATCCCGTTTTATTTTGGATTGGTGTTGTTTCTATAGTTTTTTTAATAGTTATAAATATTGTAATCATCAATAAAAATAAAAAGGTTAATATTCTGTTGAAAAAGCTGAAAGAAAACGAGATAGAGCTTCAGAACTTTGCCGAGGAACTGGCAGCTGCAAATGAACAACTTATATCTTCAAATGAACAGTTGATTGCTCAAAACGAAGAATTAAGAGAAAGTTATGAAAATATCGCGCTTTTAAGAAAAAAGATAGATAATTTATTAGTAATAATTTCAGACATGGGAAATGAGGAAGTACCAGTAGAAATTTTCTTCCAAAAGTTTTTAAATATACTGATCTCTGAAGTACCCGAAGCAGATTATGGAAGTGTTTCTTTAATAGAAGGTGATGAATGGAAGTTTTTAGCAGCTATTGGTCATGATGTTTCAGGGTTAAATAGTCTGGAGTTGAAGAGAGAGTATGCTTTTTTTACGCAAGAAGTACAAGTAGTCGAAAATATTTCTTTATCTAATATGAACAGGATGCCAGAAGAAATACTATCATCAATAAACAAATACTCAAAGCCAATAAAATCTACAATATTAAAGGTAATTAAAATTGATGAAAAGAGATATTTAGATATTTCTCTTGATATAAAAGAAGGGAGTGATAAAGTATTTTCACAGGAGTCTATTGATTTTTTTGATAATTTTATAAATTTAGCCAAAGTTTTTTTATTAAATAGACTAAAAACAGAAGAAGTTAGACAAGCATACATTGATTTTACTAACAACCTAGCTCTTATTGCAGAGTCTCATGATGAAAATAGCTATATGCATATTCATAGGGTAAGCAAGCTATCTGCCTTTCTTGCAGAAAAATATGGATTGTCAGAAGAAGAAGTTGAAAAAATAAGGATTTTCTCTCCTTTACATGATGTAGGAAAACTTTTAATACCTGCTTCTATCCTAAACAAAAAGGAACAATTAACAGACAGTGAGTGGGAAGAGATAAAAAAGCATCCTTTGTATGCTGAACATTTACTTACAGGAGATTATTTTGAAACAGCAAGAAGAATTGCTTTATATCATCACGAACATTATGATGGAAGTGGTTATCCCTTTGGACTTAAAAATGATGATATTCCTATTGAAGCTCAAATAGTTGGTTTGGTTGACATATACGATGCATTGAGATCAAAAAGAAGTTATAAAGAACCTTTCACTCATGAACAAAGTTTAGAAATTTTATTAAAAGGAGATACAAGAACCAAACCCGCACATTTTAATCCAAAACTTTTAGAGATTTTTAAGACTTACGAAAAAGAGATTAAAGAAATTTATGAAAGTTTTGATAAAGAAGAAGAAGGGGAGGAGAGATATCAATGGTCGAAGAAGAAATAATGAACAAGTTATTAATTTTTCAAAAGAATGAAATTACTGAATATATGATTTATAAAAAGATAGCTAATTCAATCAAAGATGAACAAAACAAGAAAATTTTAGAAGAGATAGCCGAAGAAGAATTGAAGCATTATAACATTTTGAAAAATTATACACAAACTGATGTAAAACCAAATAAGTTGAAAGTTACGTTTTATGTTCTACTTTCTAAAATCCTAGGTTTAACTTTTAGTCTTAAATTAATGGAAAGAGGTGAGGAAAGGGCACAAACCAGTTACAAAGAGGTATTTGATGTTATTCCAGAAGCCAGAAAAATAGAAGAAGAAGAAGAAAAACATGAAGCCGAGCTATTATCGATGATAGAAGAAGAAAGATTGAACTACACAGGATCCATAGTTCTAGGATTAAATGACGCTTTAGTTGAATTAACCGGTGCCTTAGCGGGTTTAACTTTTGCGTTGCAAAACGGCCTTTTAATAGCGTCTTCAGGATTGATAACAGGAATAGCGGCTTCGTTATCTATGGCGGCATCAGAATATCTTTCTCAAAGAGCGGAAGGAAATAAAAATGCCCTGAAATCAGCTACTTATACAGGAATCAGTTACATAATTACTGTAGTTTTGTTGATTTTGCCTTATTTGATAATACCAAAAAAATATTTTTTGTGTTTGATATTGACTTTAGCGATAGCAGTTATAATAATTTTAGGATTTAACTTTTATATTTCTGTCGCAAAAGACTTACCTTTTAAAAAAAGATTTTTAGAAATGGCGAGTATTAGCTTTGGTGTGGCGGGATTAACCTTCTTTATAGGTTTTCTAGTTAGAATAACTTTAGGAATAGAAATTTAAAAATTAAAAATGTTCAAGATAAAATTTCTGAAAAATGAATATTTCAATTTCAGGTGGTTATAGGATTGCAGCTCAAATTTAATCTGAACTTATTTTTTATAATAAACATTAAATAGAATTTTAGAATACAAAGGTGTATCAAAATATGGAGGTGTGAAATAATAAAAAAACTATTACTCATTTTTATAATGATATTCTTTATTACTTCTTTATCTTCTGCAACTGTTATAAAGATAAATAGTTTGCTAAAAGCTTATGAGGAAATTTATTCAACCGTTCCCTTCTTCAGGTTTTTAAATTCAACAGAAGGGTTAGGATTAGATTATTTTAGGCAATTGTGGACAAGGCTTTTAGAGACCGATGAAAATAGTTTTCAGGCTTTTCTTAATTCTTCGGTTGTATTCTATTTGCAAAATGATTATACTTTCAAAGATATTATTAATCCAAATTACTTTAACTTATTATATAAACTGATCCTTGATTCTGAGAGAATTGCTATATATTCCACAGAATACGAAGTTTTTGATGAACTTATGATTAAAGTTTTTGGCGCTAGCAAAATGGGAGAAGGTTTGTATAATTTAGATGATAAAAATTATAGAGTAACAAAAAATGAAGAAGGTATTTTCATAAACATGGAACCGACCAAGAATGATTTTGATGAAAATTTTCTAATAACAGGAAGCACAAAAAATCTTATTGGAAAGAATGAAACATGGGATTTTTTTGTTTCAGTTGAAGCTAGAACTTTTGTTATTACATTTGAGTCTAATAATTATGAAGGTAGTAACAGATCCTTTAACTTAACTCAGCTAGAAAACAAGAGTTTTTTTGGAGAAGCAGTAGCTATAGAACTGATAGATAAAATGTCATTTATTTCGTATTTTAAGAGTTTTATGCTACCATTAGATGAAGAAAGTGAAAAAGCTTTATATTTTATCAAGGATCTTATTGAAAAAGACGAAATTATAGCTGTAAGTGGGCGTGGTATAACAAACGACGAATTATTTATATTTTTTGAGTCTTCCATAGATAGAGAAAAAATAGAAATATTTGCTCAGGAAAGGAATCTTAAAAAAGGGAAAATTGGAAATTATATATTTTATCAATTCACCAACGAAAATATTGGAGATCTTGTTTTTTTGTATATTTCAGATAATGAATTTATTTTTTCAAATGTTGAGCCTACAAAAGTTAACACATATTTTTCAGAAATACCACGTTTAAAGAATACTTCTTATTATAAAATAATAGAGGAGAAAGAAGAAGTAGTTAATGTTTTTATTTTAAATTTATCTCAATACTTGGCTAAAAATTTATATGGTTCGATAGATAGCTTTATTGTTAAGCAAGAGTATGAAAAAAATGGTAATTATATTATTAAAATTAAAGTACGATAAAAAATTACAATATTTTAACTTTTGAACTGAAGTAAAGAAAGAGGTGGAACGTTTATGATGTTTGGATTTCTTGACAAGAATAAAAGTTTACTTAAAAAGTATGAAAAAATAACAAAAACTGTAAACGATTTTGAAAAAGAGATGACTTCTCTAAGTGATAGAGAGCTCGCAGGAAAAACCGAAGAATTTAAAAAAAGATTAAAAAATGGTGAGAGCCTAGATGATATACTTCCTGAAGCTTTTGCTGTAGTTAGAGAAGTTTCAAGAAGAACTATAAATATGAGACACTTTGACGTTCAAATAATGGGCGGGATAGCGTTACATGAAGGGAAAATTACCGAGATGAAAACAGGAGAAGGTAAAACTTTGGTTGCAACATTACCCATTTATTTGAACGCCTTAACAGGGAAAAATGTTCATCTCGCAACACACAATGATTATCTAGCAAAAAGAGACGCTAAATGGATGGGACCTGTGTACGAATTTTTAGGTTTGACAGTGGGATATATTCAAGCAAATATGGATCGAGAAGAAAGAAAAAAGGCGTATCAGGCAGATGTGACCTATGGTACTGCCAATGAATTTGGATTTGACTATTTAAGAGACAATCTTGTATACGATAAGTCAGACAAGGTACAAAGAGGTCATTTTTATGCAATAGTTGACGAAGCTGACTCAATATTAATAGATGAAGCAAGGACCCCTCTAATAATATCAGGACCATCGGACACTCCTTCTGAGTTGTACAGAAGATTTGCAAGCTTAGCGAAGAGATTTGTCCCAGAAAAAGATTACACAATAGATGAAAAACAAAAGACAGTTGCGTTGACTGAAGAAGGGATATCAAAAGCTGAACGAATGTTGTCTGTCAACAATTTGTATGATCCCAATAATATACAGTATTTGTTTCATTTGCTAAATGCGTTGAAGGCTTTGAATTTCTTTAGAAGGGACAGAGACTATATAATTCAAGATGGCGAGGTTATTATAGTTGATGAGTTTACTGGAAGATTACTTCCAGGAAGAAGGTATTCTGAAGGTTTGCATCAAGCTATTGAAGCAAAAGAGGGAGTAAAGATAAAAGAAGAAAGTATGACTTTTGCTACAATAACCTTTCAAAATTATTTCAGAATGTATGAAAAGTTGGCAGGAATGACAGGAACCGCTAAAACGGAAGAAGACGAATTCAAATCGATTTATAACACCGAAGTGGTTGTTATCCCAACAAACGAACCAGTTATTAGGAAAGATGAAAATGATTTAATTTTTAAAACAAGAGAAGAAAAGTACAAAGCAATAGTGGAAGAGATAGCTAAAAGATATGAAAAAGGTCAGCCTGTCCTTGTCGGAACAACATCTATTGAAAATAGTGAACTTTTAAGTAACATGCTGAAAAAAAGAGGAATACCTCATGAAGTCTTAAACGCTAAACATCACGAAAGAGAAGCAGAAATTGTTGCAAAAGCTGGTCAAAAGCATGCTATCACGATTGCTACAAATATGGCTGGAAGGGGAACAGATATAAAATTAGGAGAAGGAGTTACCGAATTAGGCGGGCTTTTTGTACTTGGAACTGAAAGACATGAAAGTAGAAGAATAGACAATCAATTGATAGGGAGATCTGGGAGGCAAGGAGATCCAGGTGAATCTAGATTCATTCTGTCATTTGAAGACGATTTGTTGAGATTGTTTGGTGGAGACAGAATGAAAAATATGATGAATACGTTAAAAATCGAAGATGGTCAGCCTATTGAACACAAAATGTTGACTCGCATTATTCAAGATTCCCAGAAGAAAGTCGAGGGGATACATTTTTCAATCAGAAAAAGATTGTATGAATTTGATTCTGTAATGGATAAGCAACGAACAGTTATCTACAATCACAGAGATTGGATATTAGAACAAGGTAACTATGATGGGCACATGAAAGAAATAATTACAGATGTGGTAGATAGATTGGTAGATTCATTCTGGAATGAACACGAAGAAAATATAGATAAGAAGGCACTTTCTGATAAGTTAAAGCAGTATTTGATTATTGCAGATTTAAAAGGGAATAGCCCAGAAGAGATAAAAGAAGAAGTTTTCAACTTATTCTGGAAAAGATATTCAGAGAAAAAAGAAGAATTTGGAGAAGATTTTAATAAAGTTGCAAAATTTGTGATGTTAAGAATAATAGATGACAAATGGAGACATCATCTAGATTCTATAGAGGCTCTGAAAGAATCAGTGAGCTTGAGATCTTATGGTCAAAAAGATCCTGTAATGGAGTTCAAGAGAGAATCTTATATACTTTTTGATAAAATGGTCGATAACATATACGATGATATAGTAAGTTATTTAATGAGAATTGCAAGGGTTATCCCGGAAAAAGAAGAAAAAGAAGCTTTGAAAGCTTATGCTAACTTAAACTTTATACACAATGATTTAGTAACAGCTGAAGATAAGAGAAGTAAATCCAAAGCTACAGACAGTAGTTCTTCTAATAAATTACACAAAAGATATAAGGTTAAAAGATAAAAAGGTAAACCTGAGAAGTTGAGAAGTTTATGAGGTGGTTAGATGATAGAATATGAAGTAAAAGTAAAAATAGATGAATTGAAAGAAAAATTTGAAGACCTGAAAAAAGTTTTTAATTCAGAAGAAAAAGAAAAAGAAGTTAAGGAATTGGAAAAGATTATGTCAGAGCCGGAATTTTGGAGTGATCCGGAGAATGCTCAAAAAGTATCAAAAAAGGCTCAAAATCTAAAAGATGAAATAGAAGATTTCAAAAAACTTGAGAATATATTTGAAGACTTAGATGTAGCGATAGAGCTTTCAGAGGAAGATACTACTATTCTTGAGCAAGTAGATGAAATTTTAAAAAAAATCCAAAAGAAGGTTAATGAATTTCAATTAAAGATGCTTTTGTCTGGGAAATATGATTATGCTAATGCTTTTTTAACCATACATCCAGGAGCAGGAGGAACTGAATCGCAAGATTGGGCTTCTATGCTTTTAAGAATGTATATCCGCTGGGCGGAAAAAAACGGATATGAAGTGGAGATTTTAGATTGTCAAGAAGGCGAAGAAGCTGGTATAAAAAGTGCCACCATTAAAATCAAAGGTTTATATGCTTATGGTAAATTAAAGTATGAAAAAGGCGTTCACAGATTGGTTAGGATATCTCCATTTGATGCGAATGGGAGAAGGCATACATCTTTTGCTTCTGTATCTGTTGTACCGGAAATTGAAGATGATATTGAAATAGAAATAAGACCAGAAGATTTAAGAATCGATACATATAGAGCAGGTGGTGCCGGTGGTCAACATGTTAACAAAACCGATTCTGCAGTGAGGATTACGCATTTACCTACAGGTATAGTTGTTGCAGTCCAAAGTGAAAGATCTCAACATCAGAACAAGGCAAATGCTCTAAAAATTCTCAAGGCTAGACTATATGAATTAGAACAACAGAAGAAATTAGAAGAAAAAATGAAACTGATGGGTGAAGTAAAGGATATTTCGTGGGGAAATCAAATTAGATCCTATGTACTTTACCCTTATACTCTTGTTAAAGATCATAGGACAAATTATGAAATGTCAAATGCAGAGGCGGTTTTAGATGGGAACATAGATGATTTTATAGAAGCAGAATTGTTATATTTTGCAAAAATACAATAAAATTTACTTTAAGTTTATTTAATATTCATCATTAATTGTAACAAGAGAGGTGTATAATATAAGAGAATATCAAGATTCACACGTTAGTGTATTGGTAAATGAAACTGTTAATTATTTAATCACAAAAAAGGATGGAATATACGTCGATTGTACAGCAGGAGAGGGAGGGCATATTAAAGCTATTTGTGAATTTTGTGAAGATCAAGCGAAAGTTATCGGTTTAGATATAGACTTCGAAGTCTTGCAAATAGCTGAAAATAAATTAAAAGAGCATTTAAACAATATAAAGCTAATAAAAGCACCTTATCAAGATATAGATATTGTTTTAACAGGACTAGGGATAGAAAAAGTTGACGGTTTTTTGATGGATTTAGGCGTTTCAACCTTTCAATTAAAAGGGGAAAATCGCGGTTTTTCTTTCTCTAAAGATGAACCTTTAGACATGAGAATGGATTCGGAAAGTCAAATTACTGCGGCAGATATAATCAATAATTATCCCTTAGAAAAATTGAGACAGATAATATTTGAGTACGGAGAAGAAAAAAAATATGCACATAAGATAGCAAAAAGTATTGTAAGAAACAGGCCAATTAACTCAACTCTTGAGCTTGTAGATGCTATAAGAAAGGCGCTACCTACCTCTGAAATATACAAAAGGAAAACACATTTTGCGACTAAAACATTTCAAGCAATAAGAATAGAAGTAAATAATGAGCTAAAAAATTTAGAAGAAGTACTTTATAAATTTGAAAAATTCTTAAAGAAGAATGGAAGAGTGGTTATAATAACCTTTCATTCTTTAGAAGATAGAATAGTAAAAAACTTTTTCAAAAATAATAAAAGCTATAACTTCATTACCATTAAACCCATTTTACCTTCAGAAAATGAAAAGAAGAGAAACCCAAGAAGTAGGAGTGCAAAACTAAGAATTGCTGAATTCATTGGTACCGATTAAAATCACTTCAATTGGGGGGGATTTTTATGCCAGACAAAACAATCGAAAAAACTCAGGGAGCGGAAAGAACACGGTCAAAAATTAAGGCTATTGATGTTGTTTTAATATTGTTAGTTTTCTTGGTTTTTATAGCAGTTAGCATTTGGCTTACGTTGTTTCTTAATTTTGGAAAGAATATCGAAAATTATAAAACAATAATTTCTAGGTCTGAAATGGATGTTATAAACATGGAAGAAAAAATTAAATCACTAGATAGACAAATTGAAAATTACTTAGAAATATTAAAAATTATGGAGCCGTAGAAAACATGAATTTTAAACAAAGAATTTTTTCTTTAGTTTTATTTCTTTCCTACATTTGCTTATTAGTCATCATTTTTATATATAATAATCCTTTGGAAAAAGACTTTAAAGAACTTTCAACTACCTTGCAAAGTGAAAAACTAGCGACCCTTGTTGATGACAAGGGTCATTTTCTTGTTACAAACGAAGAAAAATTCGAGGCCTGGATAGATTTAGAATTTATGAAACGAAGAAACAAATATTATCAATATAAATTTCTTTTGAATCAAAAATTTAACGATGAAGAATTAAAAGATAAAAAGTTTCTAAAATGGGGAACATATGAAACTTATGCAGAAGCATATTTAGATTTGGGAGTATTGAACAATTTTTCAAGGATATATCCTGTAAACATTCGCGTATACAATGAAATCTTTTCCTTACCCCAGGTTTTGGGAAAAATTGACAAGACTGTATATGGAATAGAACCTTTTTTGTATGAAAAAAAATTGTTAGAAAGTAATGATACTATAAGATTAAGCATTGATTTAAAAATGCAACAAATAGCCTATGAGGAAGTATCGAAAGCTGTAGAAAAAGAAGGAGCAGAAGGTGGAATTGCGATAATAATGGAAACAAATACGGGGAAAATAAAAGCAAGTGCTTCTATATATCCCTGGAATATTGGTTACATGGGTTATATTGAACCAGGTTCAACTCTGAAACCAATACTCATGTCTATTGCCTTAGACCAAAATGTGGTGAATTATAATGATAAGTTTTATTCTGGACTTGAATATGTTCCCACCAACAATCCCAATTTTAAAATAACGGAATCACAGGGGTATGGTTTTGGAGAGATAGGCTTAAAAGAAACCTTAGTGTATTCATCAAATATAGTTATTTCAAAAATTATGACAAAAATACTTCAGGAATATTCTGAGTTGTGGCTTTATGAACAACTTTTAGGGTTTGGGTTTGGGAATAAGACAGGAGTAGAATTTAAAGGGGAAATTAATGGAGTTTTTCCTCATCCATCAGAATGGTATGCAATTACACCATATCAGATATCACTAGGTCAAGGTATAGGAGTTACACCTATTCAATTGATAGCCGCTTTTAATGTTGTTCCTAACAAAGGGAAATATGTAAAACCCTCTTTTTTAAAAGATAGTAATCCAAAAGAAAGGCTTGTAATATCAGAACCTACAGCCGAAACAGTAAAGGATTGGTTAGGTTATACAGTTTTGAAAGGTACTGCAAAGAGGGCTTACAAAGAAGGGCTAAAAATTGGGGGGAAAACAGGAACTGCTCAGAAAGCCCAAAGTGGAATTGGTTATATTGAAGGAAATTATTATTCTTTATTTGTGGGTTTTTATCCTGTTGTAAACCCTAAATATACTGCCTTGGTAATAATAGACAATCCCAAAGACGAGTTCTATGGTGGAGAAGTTGCAGCGCCTGTAGTCACAAATATCTTTTATCGTTATTTCAAACCTAGTGAAAATAATTTTACCGATAATATTCAGGTCTATTTTAAAAATATAATGCCGAATCTTATAGGCTATTCTCCTAAAGAGGCTTTCAATGTCTTGCTTAACTTGGGTATTGATGAAAATTCTATAATTATAACAGGTAATGGTGATAAAGTAGTATCACAATCTATAGAACCTTACTCATACCTGGATGATTTTAAAATAATTCAATTGCATACATTGAATTAGAAACATGATTTTTTAGAAAAAATTGATTTTAAAATAGTTACAGAGGTACAGCCTTCTTATTTATTAAGTAAAAAATGATTATTATGAACTTTTTAAATTTAAAAGGGTTACAAAGGTAGAGACCTTCTATTCATTTCTGTTGATACATAGAATAAATGTCTTAAAATATATATGACCAAGAAAAGTAGATTAAACTGTACTTTTTTATATAAAATGGAGGATTCACTTCAATGGAAACAATTCTCATTTTAGGAGATTCAAAGATCCTAAAGAACAAAAAAATAGAGGAAATTTTAAATAAACACAAAAATGCTGAATTGATAAGAATTTCGCCCGAAAATTATGATGATGAATTATTAGATAAGATTTTCACCATGGGAAGTTTATTTGCTCAAGAAAAGATTGTAGTTTTTTTTGAATTTTCCGAATTCAAGATACATCAACAAGAAAAAATAACAAAATTTTTAACAAAGCAAAAAGATTCGTTTATCGGAACAATTATTGTAGATACTAAAAAAGAAAGTAAAAGTCTTACTAATATAAAATTTGATAAGAAATTCGAATTCTCTTTGCCATCACCATGGCAAGATGATCTTTGGCTAAAATTTATAAAAAACATATCTGATATGTTTGGTAAGAGCATGGATGAAGAAGTTGCCTTTAGATTTCTGGAACTTGTAGGGAAAAATGAAGAGTTGTTATATGAAGAAATTAAAAAAGTTTCTATATATACTGAGAATGAAATAATTAACCTTGTCGAGGTTGAAGAAATTCTTTCTGTTTTTCCAGCAATAACTTATGAGGAGCTTTGTTATAGTTTAGTAAAAAAAGATTTTTCACAAACGATCGATAAATTTGCTGTTTTGGCAAATTCTCCTCAATTTTCTCCAATCGCTTTAAACAGTTATCTTTTTACTTATTTCTTAGATTTACTTTCTGTTAAATTAAACACACTAAGTACAAAAAATCAACCATCTTACACATGGCCTGAAATATCAAAAATTAGCAAAGAGGCAGAAGTTTCACAGCAACGAGTGGCAAATTTCTTGGGTTTCAATTTTAAAACTGATAAAGAAAGAAAGATAAATATATCAAAAATTTATGATCTTAAAATTATAGAACAAATACTCCTAGAAATCGAAGAAATGGATAGGATTCTAAAATTAGGAGGAAATTCAAAAGTATTGTTTCCTAAATTTTTTCACAATATATGTTATGGTGATCAATGCTAATTCACCAGTGAACTTAAGAAGGCGGGGACTCTAATTTTAAAAGTAGTTCCCACAGATAATTTAGATTCGACTTCAATGTCTCCCTTTAATATTTCTATATTTTTTTTCACGATAGCTAATCCCAATCCACTGCCGGGTTTGTCTTTTGCTAGCCTTAAAAATGGCTTAAATATATCCTTTAACTCTTCTTCGGGAATTCCAGGACCTGTATCTTGAATGGTAATGATAAAATGTTTTGTATTATTTTCATAATTAACATCGATACGGACGTATCCTTGATTAGTATATTTTATAGCATTTTCAATGATATTCATTAAAATTTGCTTCAGCTTTGTACTATCTGTTTCTATTTCCGTTGGAATATCGGTAGGATAATTAAACACTATTTCTACGTTTGGTGAAGCAGAGACCTCCAATATAGATAAAACTTCATAGATCAATTTTTTAAGATTTACTTTTTCCAGGTGAAGAGTTGTTTCCCTATTTAATTTGTTAAACGTAGAAATATCTTCAATTAGTGAGTTCATATGCTTTGCAGATAAAAGTATCTTCTTTACAATATTTATGATTTCCTTCTTTGTCATGTCTTTGTTTGCTAAAATTGTTTCGGCAAAACCTATAATTGCAGTTAAAGGCGTTCTAAGTTCGTGGCTAATAAAACTTAAATAATTAGCGTTTAATTCAGCACTTTCTCTTTCAGCATCTCTTAAAAATTTAAGAGTTAGGAAGGTTGAAGCTAGATGGCTAAACATTTCAAGAATCTTTTTAGAGCCTTCATCAAAAGATTCAATGTGAAAACTATCTATGTAAATATGACCTGCCACCTGATCGCCATTTTTCAATGTAGCAATCAAAGTAACCATATTGTTATTTTTTTTGTGCATCATTTTACTTATTTTGTATAAATCTGTTTCTGGTGTATTGTAATCAATAATATTTTTAACTTCTAAAATATCTGAATTCATATACTTGCTTACAAAGGCATCACTTACTGGCACTTCCATTTTAGACAATAATTCTTGATTGTAACCCTCACCAACAATCGCTTTATATAAAGCTCCTTTAATTAGCCATATAGAACCACATTCAGCTTCTGGAATTATCTTAATTGCAATTTTCAATAACTTATCCAGAAAATCCTTTTCGCTTTCATCCCAATTGATTTGCTGAAAAAGTTGTGCCATTTCTTGAAGATTTTCGATATAGAAGTCATAATTTACTTGACGTTTCATGTATGTCAAGCCTCCTTCATATTTTTCTTATGTCCAGATAATTAAGAAAGGTCTAGCTAGTATAATGTGATTATTATCTAATCAATCTTCAAACACGATTTCAATTCTTAAAACCATATTGATTCGTCAATTTTACAATTATGTTTTAAAAAGATTACAACACAAAAACCCCATAAGTTTTATTTTTATAGGGTATTTTTAGTTAGATTTTGTAAAATATCTGTCACTTTAATTATATCACAAATTAAATTTATTTATACAAAATTATTATAATTTTTAACTTAATATTTCTTATTAAGCCACAATTTATAATAATAAATAAAGTTTAAATTAAGCTTAAAAATAATTATCACAGAAATAACTTACAAATAGCAAACCATGCAAAACATTCTTTTAGTTGTCTTCTGTATAAATGACAAAAGACGCCCACTAGGGCGTCCTTGAATAAATAAAATATAAAAAGTAGTGAAATCAAAGGGTGGATAGTAAAATGAAAAAACTAAGGATGAAATATCAAGCTGGCGGGGACGACGGGACTCGAACCCGCGGCCACCGGTGTGACAGACCGGCATGATAACCAGCTTCACCACGTCCCCAATTCGAATGTTCAACTTATTATACCATAAAAATTGTTTTTTGTAAAGACATTGCGTTAGATCATATTAAATGTCCGTGAAAACAATTGGTTAGATCATGATTTGAAGTCACTGTTAATGATAACATATTCCTGACTCTTTTGGAAGGAGGTAGAGATAATTTAAGTCATTTGATAGATAACTAATTGAGTGATTAATTGAAAATTATATGAATTCAACTAGAAAAAGAATAAATACTCAGATAGTATTATGGACTAACAAAGTATTAGACTATAACATTTTTTTTAGCAATACACAAGATATTTTTATCTTAATCTATTTATTTCAATGAATTATATAGTTGACAAATTATTAAAATGTAGTATAATATAAACAGTACGTTAATAAATCTTATTTTAAGATGTATTTTTATTTTGCCGGCGTAGCTCAACGGAAGAGCGGCTCATTCGTAATGAGTAGGTTGGGGGTTCAAATCCCTTCGCCGGCTCCAAAAATTAGAAAAGTAAGGTATGAGTAGCGGCGTCCAATGACGCTAAAAATTTTTTTACTTATCATTATTTATATTTTAAGTAAATTTGAAGTTTTTTGGAGGATAATACATGGTACTTCATGAATTTGAAAAAAAGATTTTTAAATTCATCAAAGACTATAAAATTTTTAACAAATATGATAGAATATTACTAGGTGTATCTGGGGGTAAAGATTCAGTATGCTTACTCAATTGCATGGCGAAATTATCGCAGATTTATAAATTTGAAATAGCTGTAGCTCATCTAAATCATGGAATGCGAGAAGAAGCACCAGATGACGAAGAATTTGTAAGGCAAATGTGTAAAGAATTAAAAGTTCCGTTCTTTGTAGAAAGAAAAGAAGTTTTTAAATATGCAGAAGAAAACAAAGTAGGAATTGAAGTTGCTGGAAGAGAATTGAGATACAACTTCTTTTTTAGAAAAATGAAAGAGTTAAACTATGATAAAATAGCGACAGCCCACCATATGGATGATTTAGTCGAAACGATGATTTATAGGATTATTAGAGGCACAGGCATATATGGACTAGCAGGGATGGTTCCATTAGAAGGGGTTTTAGCAAAGCCTATGTTATGTGTAGATTTGGAAGAAATCGAAAATTATGTTAAAATAAATAACATTCCATACGTGGAAGATAAATATAATTATTCACTTGAATATTCTAGAAATAAAATAAGATACGAAATTTGTCCAAAGATGAAGGAGATAAATCCGAGTTATCAAAAAAGTTTTTTTAGGTTAGCTACTACAGTTTGGGAGTATCGAAATGAAGTTGAGAAAAAGTTTGAAGAACGTGCTCATAAAATAAACGATAATAGTTACAAAATCAAGTTAGAAAAAGATATTTTTGATGCAGAAGTTTTGAGGTTAACATTTTTAAAATTTCAAGAGTATCCTCCTAATATGGAAGAAACGCAGAAAGTTCTGTTGATGAGAAGCGGGGGTAGACGGATACTGAAAGGTTTAGAAGTTGTCAAGGACAAAGATTTTTTAGTAATAACAAAGCTTTGATAAAGTAATTTCGTGAAGAATAAAACTTTTGGAACATTAGAAAGGAGGCTTGTTTTTGCAGAAAAAAAGCAATGTATTTGGACTACTAATTATATACATTTTAATAGCTCTATTTATATACCTTGGTATAAGTAGTCTCTTGAATACCAAAGATGTTACAAAAATTGAGTATAGCGAACTCGTTCAGATGATAGAAAAAGGTGAAATTCTATCAATCGAAATTGATGATTCCGGATATGTAAGAGCTAAAAGCAAAGAAGGAATTTTTTATAAAACTTATGCACCAAACCTTTTGAGTGATCAACAATATGTTTATGGATTAGCGAGTCAGGGTATACAAGTTCAATATGTTAAAAGTTTTGGAAATAGTTGGTGGGTTACTTTATTAACTATATTCCTACCGTTATTTCTCTTTATAATAATGATGAACCTTTTGCTTAGGCCAGCAAAAGGATCGCCTACTGAAGGAATGACTTTTATAAGGAGTCCCGCGAAAAAATATACTGATTCAAAAAACAGAGTGACCTTTGATGATGTTGCTGGAGTAAAGGAAGCTAAAGAGGAACTTCAAGATATTATTAAGTTTTTAAAAGATCCGAAAGCTTTTACTAAACTAGGAGCAAGGATGCCTAAAGGAGTGCTGTTAGTTGGGCCTCCTGGAACTGGAAAAACATTACTTGCAAGAGCTGTGGCAGGAGAAGCAAATGTTCCATTCTTTTATATAAGTGGTTCTGATTTTGTTGAATTATTTGTTGGAGTTGGAGCAGCTAGAGTCAGAGATCTCTTTAATCAGGCTAAAGCTCATGCCCCCTCGATCATATTCATTGATGAAATTGATGCAGTTGGAAGGCAAAGAGGAGCAGGGCTTGGTGGGGGTCACGATGAAAGGGAGCAAACGTTAAATGCTATATTAGTTGAAATGGATGGATTTGATCCAAATATTGGTGTAATAGTTATGGCAGCAACAAATAGACCGGACGTACTGGATAGAGCGTTATTGAGGCCTGGAAGATTTGACAAGAAGATTGTTGTAGATATTCCAGATGCCGAAGGAAGAAAAGAAATTTTAAAAATACATTTTAGGGGAAAGAAAGTGGCCCCTGATGTTGATTTAGATGTTTTAGCTAGGGCAACTCCAGGTTTTGTGGGAGCAGATTTAGAAAATTTAGTTAATGAAGCAGCTCTTTTAGCTGCACGAAGTGGCGAGAAATATATAACAATGGCTCATTGTGAAGAAGCTATCGAAAGAGTTATTGCTGGCCCTGAAAGAAAAACAAGAATTTTATCACAAGAAGAAAAAGAGGTAGTTGCATATCATGAACTAGGCCACGCAATACTAGCCACTCTTCTTCCAAATGCAGATCCAGTACATAAAGTTACTATAATTCCAAGAGGTTATGCCGCTCTAGGATATACCCTTCAATTACCCACGGAAGATAAATATTTAATGAGTAAATCTGAAATTTTAGATGACCTAGTAGTGTTACTTGGAGGGCGAGCAGCTGAAGAAATAGTTTTTAGAGATATTACTACTGGCGCAGAAAATGATCTCAAAAGAGCGACGATAATAGCACGAAAAGTAGTTGCAGAATTAGGTATGAGCGAAAAGATAGGGCCAGTTGCTTGGAGTGATGAAAGTGAAGAAACGTTCTTGGCTAGAGAACTATTTAGGGAAGTAAATTACTCAGATGAAACAGCAAAGGAAATTGATTTTGAGATTAAAAGATTGATAAATGATAGCTATGAAAAAGCAAAAATTATTTTGTTAGAAAATAAAGAAAAGCTTGATTTAATAGCAAAGTATTTATTAGAAAAAGAAGCGATTTCTGGTGAAGAGTTAAAAAATCTTCTTGAAAAAGACGTTAAAGAACTAGAGAATTTAGTTGATAGTTTATTTTATCCAAAAACACCAGAATATGAAAGGACGCCACATTATGAATACTTCATTGGAAAAAATAAATTTATTGAAGGGTAAAGAATTTAATTACTCTTTTAAGGTTAGGGATGAAAGTTATATTTGGTCTGAAGATAGTGATGTGATTGATTTTTACATACTCAGTCCAGTATCTCTTCTAGAAGAGATACATAAATGCTGCTATGATGTTCTAAGAGGATGCTTAGACAAAAGTTTTGTTTCGGTAGTT
The DNA here is from genome assembly GCF_035349255.1 of Defluviitoga sp. Taxonomy (NCBI): domain Bacteria; kingdom Thermotogati; phylum Thermotogota; class Thermotogae; order Petrotogales; family Petrotogaceae; genus Defluviitoga; species Defluviitoga sp. The sequence continues at coordinate 23,051 of NZ_DAOPSE010000014.1, forward strand.
TCTTACAGTAAGATAGAACATTTTTCTTTTACTCCTTATTCCTTTAAAGTATTTATAAAATTAAGAATTATAGATGTCCTAGGAAATAAAGTTTATTTCTCTGGCGAAGTATATGATGAAGTGGAAAAGGTTGCTCAATTTGAAGTTGTTAGAAACGTAGTGTCAAAAAAAATATTAAAAAAGAACATAAATGAAAAAATAAATTGTTCGAACTTATCAGAGATCTAGAAAAGATAGATAAGTGTCTACAAAAATAGTTTTATAGAGCTAATAAATCAAAATAGAAAATAAAATTATCCCAAAAGGGGGGAGTAAGTTGGCAAAAAAGACCATTATGATTGTCGAAGACGATCCTGCGATCTCTGAAATGTTATCCTTAAATTTAACAAAGGAAGGTTATGAAGTAGTAACAGCCATTTCCGCTGACGAGGCATTAAAGAAATTGGAGGAAAAGGACGTCGACTTCTTTATCATCGATATTATGTTACCGGGTTCAATGGATGGATTTGATTTGATTAGAGTATTAAAATCCAATGAAAATTATCGTACCACCCCTGTACTCATATTAAGTGCTAAAGATGATGCGGCTGATAAAGTTGCTGGTTTAGAACTGGGCAGCGACGATTATGTGACTAAACCTTTCAATGTAAGGGAACTTCTAGCTAGAATAAAAAGTATATTCAGAAGACAAGCTGCTTCTGCTCAAATGAAAGAAGAGGGACCAAAAAAGATTACTGCAAAAGATTTAGTAATAGATACAGAAAGATTGGAAGTTTGGGTAAGAAATCAACCAGTGAGTTTAACACCGCTAGAATTTGATTTACTTGTATTCCTTGCCAAAAATGAAGGAAAGGTTTTCAGCCGAGATGTATTACTAGATAAATTGTGGGGTTATGATTATTATGGAGATACCCGGACAGTTGATGTCCATATAAGAAGGTTAAGAACTAAAATCGAAGAAGATCCTTCTAATCCAAAATACATAATAACTGTCAGAGGAAAAGGCTATAAGTTCAGAGATCCAGGAAAAGAAAGAGAATTTTAAATAATAAAATAGCAGGGGATTAATCCCCTGCTATTTTTTTGAGCTGTTATAAATTGACAAATTTTTAAACGGTTATGTTATAATTAAAGAAAGTGTTATTTTAAAGCGATCTTCAAGTATAGATGATGTAAGTTCATAAATAAAAAATTATTTGAGTTACTTATTATAAAAGTTGAAAAGTGCAAACAAAAACACTCACTAAAACTGACGTATTTATATTATCAATCATAAAGAAACCATTTCTAATTGGGGGTAGTTTACGTTAAAGGTGACTTTCTTTTGTTTAAACTTCTTGTTTATTTTTGTGAGTCTTTCTTCTTTTTTCTAATTTTCAAGACAAGTCAGGTGAGCAAGATTGGCAAAAGCATACGTAGTCGTTATAGTTGTGCTTAGTGTTCTAAATGTTATAACTTTATATCTTTATTTTAAAAAAAGAAATTTAGAGAAATCATACAAAAAGTTTAAAGATGAAATTGCAAAAATTTTAAAAATAAATATAAATAATCCTTTGGACGACTTTTTATTGCACCAGTTGAATCATTATATAAAAAACTTAGAAGAAAAATATAAATTAGAAAAGTATAAAAGAAGGAACATTTTTTCCATTCTTGACGCACTCTCTGAAGGGGTAATACTAGTCTCTTCCAAGGGCCCTGATATAGCAAGGATAGATTTTGCAAACAATGTTGCAAAATATCTTTTTAATAGTGAAGATTTTGTTGGTCGGTCTTTGACAGCAGTAGTTGATAATCATGATTTGGTAGATTTAGTAATTCAAAGTTTTAAAAAAGGTGTAGACCTAGAAAAAGAGATTCTGTTTTACTATCCAGAAAAAAGATATTTTAATTGTAAAGTAAAATCGATCAACGTGGAGAATTATCGCGTTATAATATTAACTGATATAACTAAAGAAATTAATTTAGAAAATCTTAGGAAAGAATTTTTGACAATAATGTCTCATGAAATGAGGACACCTCTTTCGGTAATTAATGGATATTTAGAAATTTTATTGAATGAAAAAGGATTAGATGCGAAAACTCGTTCATTCTTGAAGAAAATTGAAGAAGAAACAGCCCGATTAACTAGAATGTTTAACGATCTTTTAGATATTCAAAGATTAGAAAAAGCTGTAGGAGAAGAAAAGAAATTTGAAGTAATTAACTTCTCAAATACAGTAAAAAAAGCCTGCGACTTTTTTAAAATAGTCGCAAAAAAAACTGGTATAGAATTTATTGGAGAAATTGAAGACGATATATACATCGTTGGTAATGAAGATAGATTATTGCAAGCTGTCTACAATATTTTAGACAATGCTTTTAAATATACTGCCTTAAAAGAAAAAGGTGAAAAAAAAGTTTGGCTAAGATTGTACAAAGAAAATAATGAAGTGATATTTGAAGTAGAGGATACCGGTATTGGTATACCATCCAAAGAATTAAAAAAGATATTTAATATTTTTTATAGAGTTGATAAATCAAGAACCAGACAAGTACCGGGATTTGGATTAGGTCTGTATATAGTAAAGACCATATTGGATAACCACGGAGCTAGGATATTTTTGGATAGTGAAGAAAATAATGGGACGTTGTTTAGGGTAATTTTTCCTGTTCATTCTGATTCTAAGTACGAAAAGGAGATGACAAATTGAGAGCTTATGATATTATAAAGAAAAAAAGAGATGGAGGAGTGAACTCTAGAGAGGAAATACAATTTTTAATTGAAGGATATTTAAAAGGCGAAATACCTGACTATCAAGTTGCGGCTTGGCTAATGGCAATATTTTTTAGACATATGGAAGAGGAAGAGAGTTATAATCTTGCTGAAATAATGCTAGAGAGTGGTGACATAATAGATCTTTCTCAAATTGAAGGGGAAAAAATAGACAAACATTCCACGGGCGGGGTTGGAGATAAAACTACTATAGCAATAGCTCCAATGGTTTCTTCTTTGGGCCTAAAAGTTGCTAAACTTTCAGGAAGGTCTTTAGGTCATACAGGTGGAACGATAGATAAGTTAGAAGCTATCCCAGGTTTTAAAACTGATCTACAGGTAGATGAGTTTTATAAAATTGCTAATGAAGTGGGAATAGTGGTAGCTGGTCAGACTGCCAACATAGCACCAGCAGATAAAAAGTTGTATGCTTTGCGGGATGCTACTGCAACAGTTGAAGAACTTTCGTTAATTGCTTCTAGTATAATGAGTAAAAAACTTGCTGTGTTAAGCGATGGAATCGTATTAGATGTAAAAGTAGGATCTGGAGCGTTTATGAAGAGTATTGAAGATGGAAGAAACCTTGCCAAAATTATGCTAAGCATTGCAAAAAGGCATAATCGAAAGGCAAAAGCCTTAATCACTAACATGCATCAACCATTGGGTGAGACAGTAGGAAATTCCCTAGAGGTGTTAGAAGCTGTAAATACTGTTAAAGGTACAGGGCCAAAAGATTTTACAGAGCTATGTATAGAGATTTCTTCACATATGGCAGATTTAGCTGGTATAATATCCTATCAAGAAGCAAAGAAAAAGTTAATTGAAAACATAGAAGCCGGGGTTGTTGCAAAAAAAATGAAAGAATGGATAAAAGCTCAAGGTGGAAATGAAAAAGTTGTAGATAATCCAGAAAAAGTTTTAAGTATCTCTAAGAATACTGTTGATTTCAAAGCGAAAAATTCAGGTCATGTCAATTACATAGATACGGAAAAAATTGGAATGGCGTCCATGTATTTAGGTGCTGGAAGAGAGAAAAAAGAGGACTCGATAGATTTATCTGTTGGATTGAAGATATTTAAAAAATTGGGAGATAAAGTAGAAAAAGATGAAACAATAGCTACACTGTTTATTTCTCAAAATAGTAATGTGGAATATGCCTTGGATCTATTAGATCAAGCTTATTTAATTCAAGAAGTTATACCTTCATATGTCAGCAATGATATAATATTTGATGTACTGGAGTAGTTTTAGAGAGAAGTTTTAATTATCAAAGGTGGCGTGGGAGGAGAATTAATGGAAAAAATTATCATGATATTTCTTTTTATATTATTGGTTATAAATACTTTTGCTGCACAAGCAATTTTTATTTTTCAGAATAAATCTCCTGTTCATATGGATGCCATAAAGAGTCAAACGAATTATTATATTAACGTTGAAGATCTGTCGAAGTATGATTCAATGGTTATAAATAAAACATCTAGAATCATTTACGTAATATATAAAAAAGATGTTTTAGAGATTAGTTTAAATGATTTTTATTCTAAGATCAATTTTATAGATAAATACAATGATTCTGTGGTAACTACAAACGGTAACGTGTATATAAGACAAGATGTTTTAGCTTCTTTTTTAAAGTTAAACTATTTCGAGAATTATGAGAATATATTTTTCTATTCTACTTTACCTCAAATAACTAACTTGAAAGTTTCAACAAACGAAATATCGGTTTCTTTGGATAGTTATTTAGATGATTTCTCTATAACTTTGACTAAAATATCTAGTGCGGGGGACTATTTATTAACCATAAAACCGGTTAGCCCGATAACAACTGTTCCAGCGAATGCTGATTACACTTATTCAAATAATACGTTTTATCTCAGATTTAGAAGTGACTTTGAATATAATATTAATATCCAAGGAAAAGATCTACAGGTCAAATTAAAAACCAAAGATATTGAAGCTAGCCCGCTTTTATCCCCGGTACCAAGTAGTAAATTATCAAAAGAAGGGCTTTCTTATTCAGAAAGAGTAGAAACATTCAATGGTCAACAAATTAAAGTATATCAATTATGCGTTGATCCAAAAAAATACCAGTTAAAAGTCGATCTAAACAACTTAGGTACTTATTCGAATGTAAGCACTTTTTTGAAGAATAAAAACCCTATCTTTTCTGTCAATGCCTCTTTTTTCGATACGCAAACATTAGAGCCGGTAGGTAACATCATTTCAGGTGGGGAATTGTTACATTTGAGTTCTTACTCAAGGCCAGCTTTAATTATAAACGAAAAAAACGAGGTAGACATTGATTACGTAAAATTAGAATATCAAATGGAAATAAATGGTCTCCTTTTTTGGGTTAAATCAATTAATTCGAATTGGAAAGGCGATGTGAAACTATATACGTATGAATACAAAGGAAAAATTGAAGAAAACGAAGATAATTATGTATTTCTTTTGTTTAATAAAAACAACGAACTAATTTCAAAGAAAAAAACTACTCCGAAAGAAGGGGAAAAGCTTATTCTAATTGACAAGAAGTATGAAAAGTATTTAGAGAACGTGTCTATTGGTTCTAAGATTAATTTCCTGCTCAAAAAGAGTGATAACATAGTTGGAAATCCCATCTTATTATTAGAAGGAGGCCCAATTCTACTATATCCGAATTACACTCAGGAGCAGTATGAGAGTGAGAAAAGGAGTTATTCCAATGGTATAGTGTATGGAAAAACTTCTAGAACTTTAGTTGCAATAGATCAACAAGGTATGATCACATTTATGGTTATTGAAGGATATGATAATCCGGATTCAGGCTTAACATACGACGAATTAAGAAAGTTTTTACTCAATTTAGGGATCTATGAGAAAGCTATGTTACTAGATGGAGGAAGTTCATCGATAGTATTTTATAATGGAGATATACAGAACTATAAAAATGGGAAAACAAGAGATTATATTCCTGTGTTAATAAGTGTTTACGAAAAATAGATAATAAAACGGAGGGATACTATGAACATTAATAATCCTAACAACAAAAGAATTGTCGGTCTTTTTGGTCATCATTGGTGCGGAAAAACCGTCATGACTGATGCACTTTTGATGAATTACGCAACTGCGGACAGAATAGGTCAAAGATTTTTGGATAGAGATCCAATAGAAAAAGAAAGAGAAGGTACCTTTTCCAACCATATTTTTTCTCTCGATGTCGATGATACAAGGTTTTATTTTTTTGATACTCCGGGTTCTGCCGAATTTATAGGCGAAATACAAGTAGCTTTAACAGCTGTAGATAATGTTGTAATTGTTATTAATGCTTCTTCAGGTGTTGAAGTTACGACAGAAAGAATATGGCATATGGCTCAAGATTTAGACAAGCCTATCATGTTTTTTGTAAATCAAATGGACAAAGATGGAGTTGATTTTCAAAATATAATTCAAGATTTAAGAGAAAATTTTGGAGATAGCATTAAAATAGCTCCTCTACAATTACCAGTTGGTCAAGGATCCTCTTTCAAAGGTGTCACTGATCTTCTAACCAAAGATACATTCATTTATTCAAGCATTAAAAGCAAACCAGCTAAACAACAAGTTATACCTCAAGAAGTTGAACCTTATTTTACCGAATATCATTCTGAGCTTATTGAAGATATAGTAGTAAGCAGTGAAGAATTAATGGAGAAATATTTTGAAACAGGAGAAGAGGGACTGACTCCTGACGAAATAAAATCAGCTTTTCATCAAGCTTACGTGAACAAAGAAGTTGCTCCCGTGCTCTTTGGATCAGCTATTAAGAATATTGGAGTAGATAGACTGGTGTCTCATATAAAAGATATAGGGGCTCTTCCTGTGGAAAGGACATTCTATACAAACGAAAATCAAGAAATAGACTTAGAAAATGACGAATCTCTTTTGGGTTTTATAGTAAAAAATGAAGTTGATCCTTTTGTTGGTAAAATGACTTATATAAGGATTTTAAGGGGCTCGTTAAAAAGTGGAGCGTCTATTTATATAGTTGAAGAAAATACTAAAGAGAAGATTTCTCATATATATATCCCCAAATATGAAAAAAACGAAGAAATAGAAGAGGCCAATATTGGTGACATAGTTGTAATACCTAAATTAAAGACAAGTAAGATTAATCAAACTATTTCTTCTGTCGAAATTCCCTTTACGATAAAACTACCAGAATTTCCAGAACCCATGATTTCAAAAGCAATAACTCCAAAATCCAAGAATGAAATAGACAAAATTACAGATTCTTTAGCAAAGCTTGCCGAATCAGATCCGACATTCAAGTGGGAGTTTGATCCAGAAACTGCTGAAACTGTTATTAGTGGCATGGGTACAGTTCATTTGGAAATTATGATTGAAAAATTAAAGAAAACTTTTGGGATAAACTTTGAAGTAGGTAAACCTAAGATCGCTTACAAAGAAACAATTAGAAGCAAATCACAAGCTGAATATAAACATAAAAAACAAACAGGAGGTCACGGTCAATACGGTCATGTTAAGATAGAAATAGAACCCTTAGAAAGAGGTCAAGGTTATGAATTTGTCGATAAAATTGTTGGTGGAGTTATACCTAAAAATTATATACCTTCTGTTGATAAAGGAATAAGAGAAGCAATGAAAAGAGGAGTTTTGGCTGGTTATCCTGTTGTCGATGTAAGGGTTATTCTATATGATGGTTCTTATCACGAAGTTGATTCTTCGGATATATCTTTCCAAATTGCGGCTAGAAACGCTTTTAAAATAGCTATGGAAAATGATTCTCCAGTGATTTTGGAACCTATAATGTATGTAGAAATTTTTGTTCCAAATCAATACACAGGAGACGTTATTGGTGAGATAACTGCAAGAAGAGGAAGACCTATGGGTATGGAATCCGTAGGAAAAGGATACGATAAAATAATGGCAGAGGTTCCTTTAGCAGAAATGTTAGACTTTTCACCAAGATTGAGTTCAATTTCATCAGGTAAGGGATATTTTAACATGAAACTTTCACATTATGCTGAAGTAAGCCCTGATATACAAAATAGAATTATCGAGGAAAGAAGAAGAGAAGAGGAAGCTCAAGGTAAATAATTAAAAAGAAAAAACAATCGCAAGAAATCTTTTTATATAGAGATATGCTTTTTAGCATATCTTTCCCTTTTTTTCTAAGTTAATAGTTAGTAAGAAATGGTAATTAGCCTTACAAGATTTGGAAACTTTTTAATTTTAAGCTTTAGAAATACTCTACATGAGTGTTTTTAGAAAGAGATTTTTTTAAAAAAATTCAAATTTAAAATATTAATAAACGTAAGTTTTAGAATTTTTAAAGTAGCTATAGATATTGAAAAAAGGAGGTCAATAAAACATGTCAATATCTACAAAAACAGGCGATAACGGAGAAACTTTCCTTTGGAGTGGCGAACGAATATCTAAAGATGACCTCAGAGTTGAGTCTTATGGAACTATAGATGAATTAAATGCGTTTATTTCTGAAGCAAAGCATTACGTAAATTCACAAGAAGTCAAAAAAATATTGAATGAGATACAAAATGATCTGTTCAGATTGGGTGGAGAATTAGCTTCAAAAGACAAGCAATATCCTCATCCAATAGAAGAAGCAGATGTAGAAAGAATTACTAATTATGTTGAACAATTTGAGAAGAGAGTAAAACTAAAAGGTTTTGTAGTTCCTGGTAGCACAATTCAATCATCAAAACTAGAAATATGCAGGACAGTTGCACGAAGAGCTGAACGTAGAATTATTTCTTTAGATAAAAAGGAACCAGTTTCTCCAATAATAAAAAAATATATTAACAGATTATCTGACTTATTATTTCTTATGGCTAGATTTGAAGAATATCTTTTAAATAAAATAGAATACAAAAGATGGTGAGACAGTAAACATGTTTTGTCTAAAATTAAAATTGAAGATAAGGCTTTTTGGTATGAATTCCTTGAAAGACAAAAGGTCTATAGTAAAAAACTTAACAAATAAACTACAAAAAAAATATAATATTTCAATTATAGAAGGGAACTACAACGATTCGAAGAATCACCTTGAAATATATATTGCTTCTTTAAGTAAAAATAAAGATTACCTACTGGATCTGATAGAACAAATAGAAAAAGATATAGAGACAATGCTTGGCTTAGAAGTAGAAGGAGAAGATTATATTATTTTTTGAGTTTAACTTTCATTTTACAAAAGTTATTCAGGAGATGCAATTAGTGTAGTCTAAATTATGAAGACATTTATATAAAATAAAGCACTCCTCCGTATAGTGTTTTTAAGGCTTTAAAATTAACGGGTTTTTAATATATTGTGTTTGTTTCAGAGCGATAGTCCTGCTACCAGGAGGCTAGATTTTGAATACGAAAGAAATTATATCAAATTTAGAACAGTATTTAAAAATAATGATAAAATCTACAGATAGGTTAAATCATGTATATAATGTGGTATATTTTTCTCAACGTTTGGCAAGGATACATAAAGTTTCTCAAGAAAGAGTAAGAATAGCAGCACTTGGTCATGATTTGTTTCGTGAAGTTGAACCTTCCAAACTCATCACTATAGCAAAAATCTACAGTATTCCTATAACTGAATTTGAAATGTCTGCTCCAATACTTTTACACGGTATGATCAGTGCAGAATTTTTGAAGCGGAAGTATAAAATAGATGAAGAAATTTATGAAGCTGTATATTATCATACGAGCGGCTATGAATACATGGGTCAAATTGGAAAAATCCTTGTCATCTCCGATTCCGCAGGAGATGACAGGGAATATAAAGGGGTGAAAAAACTAAGAGAAGAATCTTTAAGATCTTTAGATTTAGGTTACAAAATTGCTATTGAAAATAAAATTCATTATGCTATAGAAAAAGAGAGATATATTTTAGAACAAACGTATAAAACGTGGAATAGGATAGTGTTGAATAAAAATTTAAATAATTAAATTATTCTCCTCCGACACCGTAGGTGCTTTCTCTTTCGTCCAAAACGTAAATGTTGCTACGAGATGGAAGAAGAACCAGTGGATCATAAAGTTTGCTGCCTTTTTGTACTTCAAAATGTAAATGAGGCCCTGTGCTAACTCCAGTATTACCCACTCTCCCAATCAATTGACCCTTTTTAACGTACTGTCCACTGTAAACATTGATTTGAGATAAATGTCCATAAATATATGAATCTTTACCAGAGTTTATTTGAATCATCAAGCCGTAACCGTTATTTTCTCCCACATAATCAACCACGCCGTCTTCTGCAGAAAATACGGGTGTTCCTATGGGAGCTGCTATATCTACACCTTTATGAAGGATCCTTTCGCCTGTTATAGGATGAATTCTATAGCCATATAAAGACGAAAGAGTTCCGTAAGTTGGCCAAATGATACTTTTTTCATTGTTGAAACCTTTTCCAATTATTTTACTAGGGACGAAAATCTTTTGACCAATAACAATAGTGCTAGAAGAAAGGTCATTAGCCTTTTTTATGTCTTCAACATCGGCAAAAAATAATTTTGCAACAGATGAAAGGGTGTCACCTTTTTTAACTTCATATAGATAACCATCTGGTTGAGGTATTTTCAATGATTGACCTATTTTTAAAGTATTAGGTGAAATTCCTGGATTCCAATCGAAAATAGTAGAAATAGATACGTTATATTTGATAGAAATACTGAAAAGAGTTTCGTTTTGCTGAACTGTATGAGTTATAACTGAATAACTTGCAAAAGAAGATACTAGCAAGATGAGGTAAAAAAAGATCGCAAAATAGCCTTTTTTAGAACAACACTGATTCAAGCTAAATTCCCCCTTCCTAGAAAAAGTATAATAAGCAATCAAATCATTATATCACATAATAAAAAATTTTGTATCAGATAAAACCTGATATTTAACATTAATTTTCTTATGTACTATCTAAGGAAGCTTTAAATAATCTTAAAGAATAATTTTAAATAGCTAAAATTATCGATATTAAATTAACATTTCTTTTTTTAAACAGAAAAAAATCCTTTTTTATTAATTCTTTTGAAGGTAAGCCAATTCCATCATCACGTAACCCTAAAACGTGAACGCCTGTTTTAAAAAATCGAACTTCTTTTGCTGATTTAATGCCGTAGCTAGTTGTAAAATTTTTCTGAGTGCTGAACAAATAATTTTGAATTTTTTACACACGATGTAATTATACCACTTTTCCACAAAAAAAGAAAACGTGTAAGAAACTTTAAAATTACTAAATAAAGCCTTTTAATCCTTTTATTTTCACTATAAATGAATTTATTTAACTTTGACAAATGTTAATCATAAATGATAAAATATTTATAGTTTAAACGCTTAAATTATATTATAAAACTATAAAATTTTGGCTGGTGATTAAGAGAAAAGCCTATATTTGCTAGATAAGATAGCAAAAATGGGCTTTTTTTATTAATATTTTGAATGCTTCTTGAGGGAGGAACCTTCCTATATGATCTTTTTTTATATTTTACCTTCTCTTTTGCTAGGTTGGTCGTTGGGGACTAACAATGCTTGTCATATATTTGGACCCCCAGTTGTTTCGGGACTTGTTTCTTACAAAAAAGTAAGAATAGTTTCAGCGATTTTCGTTTTTTTAGGAGCTGTTGTTGGAGGAAAAGCTGGTTTAAAAACTTTAAGTCAGTTAACCAATCTAGACATTAGATTCCTCTCCTTATCGCTTTTTTGTGCGTTTTTATCCATGTTTTTAATGACTTTGTTTGCACTTCCTGCATCAGCTACCCAAGCTGTTGTAGGTTCCCTAATTGGTGCAACCATTTTAAAAGGCGAAGTGAATCTTGGGTTGTTAGTAGGAATTTTAGTATCTTGGTTATTAACCCCTGTTGGCGCAATGTTTTTTTCTTTTGTTTTGTATAATGCACTTTCTTTATTGTTTAGAAAGTTTTTAACTATAGCTGGTCAAGATAGATTTATAAAAATTCTTACATGGATTGTAATCATCTATAGTTCGTATTCTTTGGGAGCAAACAATGTTGCTAATGTAACAGGAGTATTTGCTGATATTTTGTTCACTCCAACGATTTTAACTATGATAGGTGGAATTGCTATAGCTGTTGGCATACTGACAACAAATCAGAAAGTTTTGCACACAGTGGGGAAAGGAATTTTGGAAATGGACCACTTTTCATCTGCTATATCCATTTTTGGAGTTTCCATATCATTATGGATATTTTCTCTTATAGGTATCCCTGTTAGCGCCACTCAGGCTATTATTGGATCAATTATAGGGGTAGGTCTGGCAACTGGAACCAAGACTTTTGATTATAAATTGATACTAAAAATAGTATTTGGTTGGATAGGAACACCACTTGCTTCAGGATTGATATCTTTTCTAATAATATGGATTTTTAAACTATAGAAAGTTTTAAAAAGATTAGTTATAAAAGGAATGACACATTTTTAGGTAAGGAGGTTAAAAAATTGAGAAAATATATCTTAGCAATAGATCAAGGTACAACAAGTTCTAGAGCAATGATTTTTGATCATGAAGGAAATATAGTAAACTCATCACAACGAGAATTTTCTCAGCTTTATCCAAAGCCTGGCTGGGTAGAACATAACCCTGATGAAATTTGGGGAACAACTATAGGAGTAATCGCAAATGTTTTAGGCGTTTCTAATATACAACCCGAACAGATAGCAGCGATAGGAATAACTAATCAAAGAGAGACAACAATTATTTGGGATGCTAAAACGGGTGAGCCGGTTTACAATGCAATAGTGTGGCAAGATAGAAGGACTTCATCAATTTGCGATGAGTTAAGGGGAAAAGGCTATGAAGAATTGATCAGAAGTAAAACGGGTTTATTGATAGACGCATATTTTTCTGGTACTAAAATAAAATGGATTTTAGATAATGTAGAGGGAGTTAGAAAGAGAGCTGAAAAAGGAGAATTAAAATTTGGGACCGTTGATTCATGGTTAATTTGGAAACTCACAAGAGGAAGAGTACATGTAACAGATTATAGTAATGCATCAAGAACTATGATATACAACATCTTCGATTTAAAATGGGACGATGATTTACTAAAGATATTAAATATTCCAAAATCTTTACTACCTGAAGTAAAAGAGTCAAGTGAAATCTATGGTTATACAGATGCCAGTGTTTTTGGAGCAAATGTTCCAATAAGTGGAATTGCTGGAGACCAGCAAGCTGCTACCTTTGGACAATTATGTTTCGAAAAAGGTATGGCCAAAAATACATATGGTACAGGATGTTTTATGTTACTAAATACTGCTGAAATTCCAGTTAAATCAAAAAGTGGATTATTAACTACAATAGCTTGGGGATTGAACGGAAAAGTTGAATATGCCCTAGAAGGTTCTGTATTTGTTGCAGGTGCAGCTGTTCAATGGTTGAGAGATCAGTTGAGATTGATCGATTCATCTGCCGATTCAGAATATTTTGCTACTAAGGTAGAAGACAACGGGGGAGTTTATTTTGTTCCAGCTTTTACTGGTCTAGGGGCTCCGCATTGGGATATGTATGCGAGGGGAGCAATATTTGGTTTAACAAGGGGCTCAAAAAAAGAACACATAGTACGAGCTACCCTAGAATCTATTGCTTATAGCACAAAAGATGTGTTGGAAGCAATGGAAAAAGATTCCGATCTTTCATTAAGAAAGCTTAGAGCAGACGGAGGGGCATCAGAAAACAATTTTCTTATGCAATTTCAAGCCGACATATTAGGAATCGAAGTAGAAAGGCCATTGATTGTTGAGACAACGGCATTAGGTGCAGCATTTTTGGCGGGACTAGCGATTGGATATTGGAAAGACAAAGAAGAGTTGAAAAAGATTTGGAAGTGTGAAAAATGTTTTCAACCCAATATGTCAGAAAAAGAAAGGGAAACTTTGTATTCAGGTTGGAAGAAAGCTGTAGAAAGAGTAAAAAATTGGGAAAAATAAAAAATATGGGTGCTTTGGAGTGATCTAAAATAAAAGCTCGATTTTAGAATTCAAGTATATTTTTCAAGTTCATAAATTTGGCAAGGAGACCCCTGCTTCTAAACGATAGTGTAAGCAGGGGAGGAATTGCCTTCCCTCCTTTCACATAATAATGTATTTGCTCTTTCAATCAATTTCAATTTCTTGACACTAGCTGATGCAGTAACTTTTGTCCCATCTAATTTCCGTAAATCAAAATAACCACTAGTTCGTCTACCAAATATAAAACATTCTTGATTTTGGTAAGATACTTTGTCAAATAGTTGAAAACCATGTAGATATCTTGGAGCTTTATTATTTTTACGAACACCGCCTTTAGATGGAGTGGCTTTGTGTAGCTGACGATTTTGTTTGCGAACACATTTGAAATAATAATAGGTATCTAATGGTTTCGCCAAAGGATTACCACTAATACATCGAGCATCCATTCTATGAGATTTTTCAAGACCATATTTGATTCTCTTGTGTTTGGTTATATATCCATATGTCAATTTAACATTTGGATATAACTCTTTGAGTGCATTATAAGTTGCCCATCGCATAACGCCCATAAATGTTGCATCTTTAAACATTTGGCCACGTTTTAAGTTCAACTTTAATTTACCTGCATGATAATCATTATGGCACGTTTCACAAAGTGTTATAAGGTTGTTTGGAGAATTGCCACCTGTCTTGCGAGACTCGATGTGGTGAACGTTCAGTATTTTGTTTTTACATCCTTTTCTACCTTGACATTGGTAATTATCCCGCCACAGAACATATTCTCTTACATTGTAAAAGCCTAACTGATCACCTTGTTGATATTCTTTGTCTTGAATATCTGGGTTCTTGATTTTTTGGATATCAAAACTTGCAACCTCAATTGTGATATCGGTTATTGGTAATAACTTGGTTAGCATATCTATTATTTTGATATGACTATTTATTTTGTGTTGTATACTCGGAGCTAACCAACCTTCAGGTTTTTTACGATTCAAAAACCTTGCTTGACGATACCGCGTTTTGCGATAACGCCTACTTCGACGATATTGTCTCCTATCAGCTAAAAGTTTTACAATATCATTTCTGAGTTCAACTTCTGCTTCAAACAAAACATGTTTTTTGGTAGTTGCAGATATACCAATATATTTACTACCTGAATCCACACCAAGAGAAATATCTTGTTTTGCTTCCCCAGTGGCAATTGTCAATTGGATAGTAAATGGATCTCGTTTGACAACTTTGGCTTTACCTTGTTTCAATAACAATCTTGCTTTTCGTGGTTTACATGGCATAAGTGGTTTGCCACGCATATTTAATACGAACACTCTCAAGGTTCGTACCTCCTTTTTAAAAAAGGGTTAGTGCCTCTTCGCCAATGTTGAAATGGCTTGTCATGTCAGCAGCACCGTTCCTACCCCTTAGAACTTTTAACCACCGACGATAGAGCATAGTGCTAGAGGAGTACACTAAGGTATCATGACCATCCCAACGTAGTCAGTTAAGACTTAGGCTAGTCAACTAGAGCTTTTACAAGCCCCCACTTCTTTAAGTGGTGGGTGGTTGACAAGCAAGATATTACTACACTCCAAAACACCCGCAGAATCATTTTAAATAGTCTTTTAAATTATCAATTATTTGATTGAGAGTTATCTGCCCTTTAATGTTTCCTCTAACGTCACTTCCTCCACCTTTTATTTCGTATTTTTCCTTTAATTTATTTATAAATTTTTTACAGTTTATTCTTGTTGAAAACATCATAAAAGTACTGTTTTCCTCATCTTCAACTATTAAAGTGTACTCGTTTAAATCAATAAAACTATTAATAAAGTCAGCAATTTCGTTTTCTTTTTTATAATAAATTATCCTGTAATCTTGAATAATTATAGGATTTTTAATGATTTCACCAACAACAAAAGGAGTTGCATATTCACATATCTTTTTAACTTTGTTTTTAGTTTCTTTATTTTCTTGAATTAGCGCTTCTATCCTTTCCTCCAATTGAGAAATACCAGAGGTAAGTTTTAAAGAAAGGTTTTCTAGAAGACTATGTTTCAGTGAGTAATCTCTTAAAGCTCTTTTTCCTGCAATAAAATAAACTCTTGTCAAATTTCCTTTAACTTTTTCTGTATGGATGATCTTTACTAAATTAATATTACCTGTGTTCTTAACATGAAAGCCTCCGCACGCCGACTCATCAAATTCTCCAATTTTTATAATTCTTACAGGCCCCTCGATCTTTTCACTTAAAGGTTTCCGTAAAGTAAAATGATCAATTTCATCTTTGTTTACAGTTATTTCTTCTACATCGATGCAATCTGAAATTATTTTATTTGAAAGACTTTCTACTTCAGTATATATTTCTTCGCTAAATTCAGAACTATTTAAATCTATGGTTGAATGTTCTTCTCCCATCTTGAAGCCAACTGTTTTTAAATGAGCTATTTTTTCGAAGGCGGCGGATAGAATATGTTGAGCAGTGTGCTGCTGAGATATCTCAAATCTTCTTTCTTCATCTATCTCAAAAATATGTTCTCCCTCACTTATTTCTTTGTCCAACAAAACAGCATCTTCACGTACCTCTATTATTTTTGCGTCTCCTATATACCCTCTATCTCCAAGTTGCCCGCCTTTTCCATCTGGATAAAAAGGAGAATCTTCTAAATTAGCTAAATAGAGCTGTTTTTCTTTTTGTACACCTAAGATTTTTATAGTTCCTTGCAAAATTTCTTACCTCCTTCAATTTTGGGTAGTAAGGTGAAATGATTCGCCTTAACTAACTAATTCTTCTTTGTGGTTTTTATCTTAAATATATTATAATACATTATAGAACAATGTAATTAAAAACTGTATTAAAATAAAAATTCAAAAACTAAAGGGGGTATTACGTTATGTCTTCAAAGAGTATTAGAGGAAGAATCTTTTTAATCATTTTTGTAATGCTGGCTTTTTTTGCTGTAACAGTTATTTTTAATATCTTTTCCTTAATTAAATCAAATGATGGATTAGAAAGCTATACTGTTTTGTCAGATCGAACTGACGTTATCTCACAAGTAGAAATCCACTTTTTTAACGCTTCACTTGCTTTAAAAGATTATGTTGTAAATTATGATGAACAAATAGCAGAGAACTTTCTTACAAGTATTTCTTATGTACAAGATGCTATTTCTACTTCAACTGAGATTGAGGGAACCAATGGCCTTGAAAGTTTAATCGATAAGATAAATGATTATGAGAATAATTTTAATCGTATAATTCAACTAAATAGCGAAAAGGAAAGATTAATTAGTCAAGATTTTAAGAATATACATGATGAATTATCACAATCTATAATTAACTTTAAGGAGTTAGCACAGAAAAATTTTGTTTCGACATTAGTATTTTATTCAGACAGTTTTTTACAGAGTTTAAATAATCTTGTTGAAGTTTCATCTACATACTTTAAATCAAAATCTCAAGGGGATAAAAATTCTGTTTTGGCAGCTTTCAATCAGTTAGATTCATATTTATTGACCATGCAATACGGAATATCAATGGATGATTTAAGGGAAAAGTTTGCAGAAATTCAAGAACTTGTTGCTCAGTTCAAAGCAACTTTCGAAAATATTGTTCAGGCAATCGAATCCCAAGAACCAATAATCCAAGAAATGGAACAATTAAGAGTTGAGATACTAAGTCTTTTAGAAGACCAAAGGGCTCAGCTAAAAGAACAACAAGACACAC
>NZ_DAOPSE010000015.1:0-33469 GCF_035349255.1 Defluviitoga sp.
AAACAACTGAGATAAGTAAAAGCATACAAGAGCTAACAGAACTAGCTGCTGAACTGAAAAATCAATTTGAAATATTTAAGATTTAAAATCATAAGCTATAAAAACACATCTGCTTATTTAATAGCAAAATATTCTTAAACAGTATTCATAAGGCTTTTAGTGTTTAGGCAAAATGTTATATGAAACTTTTAATTTAGCTATCTTTTTTCAACTTTATTAAAGTTTTAGCAAAAATTAAATTAATTGACAAAACTATTGGAAAAGCGATCAAAATCTAGTGTCTAAATTAAGATTTCTAAATATAATATGTTATAATATATCATGAAAACGTTAACTAAAAGGTTATAAAAACGAGAATATTATTAATTAGTAATAGCTATCTCACTCTTTTTAATTTACTTCAAAAAAAAAATATTTGTTTTCCTTAGCTAGCCTCGATGTTAAAAATATAAGTAGTGCAAATTAAATCCTACTTTTCTCCTTCAGAAGTTTAATATTTTTAAAGGGAGGCAAAAACTATGAGAAGATTATTATTCACACTCGTTATCTTAGGAATAGCTATTTTAGGTTTCACTGCCAATTATGTCAATGTTTACACATCATTTGATGAACTCCTTGCAAAAGAACTATTCCAGCAATTTGAAGAAGAAACAGGTATAAAAGTAAATTGGGTTAGATTGTCTACAGGAGAGGTTTTAGCAAGATTAGAAGCAGAAAAAGATAACCCACAAGCTTCACTTTTTGCGGGTGGAGTGGGTGTATATCATGTTGAAGCAAAAATGAAAGGTTTTACAGCACCTTACAAATCTTCATACAGCCAGTTTATCGATCCGAAATTCAAGGATCCTGATGGATACTGGATTGGTTTGTATGTGGGGCCGTTAGCTTTTGCTACTAATGAAAAGAGGGCTAAAGAACTCGGAATAACTCCTCCAGAGAGTTGGGCTGATTTATTAAAACCTGAATATAAAGGATTTATTAGAATGGCTAATCCAAGTACTTCTGGAACCGCCTATAATGTAATCACAACAATGATAAACATTTATAACGGTGATGAAGAAAAAGCTTTTGAATACCTGAAAAAACTTGACGTAAATGTAAATATGTATACAAAATCTGGTGCAGCACCTGGAAAAGATTGCGCAATTGGTGAAACTCCTATAGCTATTGGTTATTTGCATGATCTTATAAAATTACAAAAAGAAGGTGCCCCAATAATAATTACTATCCCAAAAGATGGAACAGGTTATGAAATTGCAGCTATGTCTTTGATTAAAGGTGGAAAAGAACCAGTTGAAGCCAAAAAATTATATGACTGGATACTTAATGAAAAAGCACAAGGTATTATAGCAAGCTGGTATGTAATACCACTATCATCTTTGGCACCTCAAGATAAAGTTGTCTATAAACCAGAAGATATAAATCTTATTGAACAGAATCTGCTATGGGAAGCACAAAACATGGAGAGGTTAATTGATAAATGGAACAAAGAAATTGGAAGATAATAAAGTTTTTAGTGGTGGCTTTAATAGCTTTTTTAGTTCTTTTTTGGGTTAGGAAAACTATTAGGAATGAATTCTCCCGTCTATTCCGGGAGAATTCATTAAATTTAGCTTATTCTGTAAGTGCTATTGAGCCCGAACTTTTAACAGAGAGGTTTCCTGAAATACTTTATTACATTTCATACTTTGATGGAATAGAACTTCAAAACAGGCCCATTTTGGACGTTGTAAAAAGTTTGCCTGATTATGAATATGGAATAGAAAATGTATTATATGAAGAATTTTATATTTCGCAAAAGACTGTAAAAATAGATGAAAAACAGTATTTTGTTATATTTTCTCCAATTACCAAAGACTATGAAGTGATGGGTATTATGATCCAGCTGCATGCTGCAGAGAATGTTTTAAAGTTATTCCGAACGGTAGATATAATATTTCTAATAGTGTTTTTAATTTTTATAGCTGTTTTTAGCATCTCAACTTTTTCTATAGACCCAGTTACAGCATATGCAACAATTATCACTTTTGCAATTGTTTTAACGTTTATTTTATATCCACTTTACGAAGCAGTGAGAATGACTTTTATGAGAACTGGTACTTTCACAACGAAAGTATGGAAAACTGTCTTAACAGAAAGAGCGTATCTGAAATCATTTAGTAACAGTATTTTGCTTGGAACTTTGACAGCAACGCTTTCAACAGTGATAGGCTTCCTTTTTGCTTTTATGGTGACTAGAACTAATTTTAAAGGAAAAAAATTTGTTTCTTTTATGGTGAACCTTCCACTTATATCTCCTCCTTTTTCACTCACACTTTCTTTAATACTTTTGTTTGGATCAAATGGTCTGATAACAAAACAAATATTGAATCTTAACTGGGATATCTACGGATTAGATGGCTTGATTATCGCACAAACAATGGGAATGTTTCCAATTGCCTATTTAACAATGGTTGGTGTTCTTGAATCAATTGATAGCACATTAGAAGAGGCTGCTATGAATCTTGGTGCAAGTAGATGGAAAGTTTTTAGAACTGTGACGCTCCCTCTTTCAGCTCCAGGGTTACTCAGTTCATGGTTACTTGTTTTTACAAATTCAATAGCAGATTTTGCAAATCCTTTGATGCTTGGTGGAAAATTTAATGTTTTGTCAGTAACTGCGTATCTTGAGGTTAGTGGAATGAATAGGCTTGATAGAGGCGCCGCTTTGTCCCTCTTACTTTTACTTCCAACTATGACGGCGTTTTACTTACAAAGGTATATTACTAGCAAAAAATCATATGTCACAGTTAGTGGAAAACCAAGTGGAAGGATTGTGGAAATAGTTAGTCCCTCTTTAAAGAAAACTTTAAGCATAATTGTTTACTTAATAGTTGCTTTTCTAATAGGACTTTATTCAACTATATTTATGGGATGTTTTGTCAAAAACTGGGGAATTGATTACACTTTTACGCTTTCAAACATAGTTGAAGCTCTCCAAAGAGGAAGAAAAGCTTTAGTAGATACCACTTTTCTTGCTGCGGTAGCTATGCCCATTGCGGGTATTTTTTCTATGATTATAGCATTTCTTATAGTTAGAAAGAAATTCCCTGGAAAGAAGCTGCTTCAAGGTTTGGTGCTTCTACCTTTTTCTATTCCAGGTACCTTGTTAGGTATAAGCTATGTAATTGCCTTTAACAAACCTCCTATCATGTTAGTAGGTACAGCGGCAATTATAATTATTAATTTCATAATTAGAGAACTACCTGTTGGTGTTGAAGGAGGCGTTGCTGCTTTAAAGCAAATTGATCCTTCTATTGAAGAGGCTGCTCAAAATCTTGGAGCACCGCCTCAAACCGTCTTTTCAACTATTGTTCTTCCTCTTATAAGGCCTGCATTCATATCAAGCATGTCTTATACTTTTGTTCGAGCAATGACTGCAGTGAGTGCTGTTGTATTCCTTATTTCACCTAGATGGTATCATGTATCTATGCAGATATACAATTTTTCTGAAAATTTAAAATTTGGACTTGCAAGTGTTCTCTCTGCTTTGTTGATAATTATAGTCTTGAGCGTTTTTGGTATTCTTAGGGTAGTTGTTAAAAGAAGTGAATATCTCCAAAAAACAATAATCTGATAGTTTCCATTTACCTTAATGGTTTGTAACTAACTTAACAAGTGAGGGATATTTGTGAAACAAGTTTCCTTGAAGATAGTGAACATTACAAAGATATTTAAAGACTTTAAAAATAATGAAATACGTGCGGTAGATAATATATCGTTTGAAATAATCCCTGGAGAGTTTGTTACTCTACTCGGACCCTCAGGGTGTGGCAAAACAACTACTCTTAGAATGATCGCGGGATTTGAAAAGCCAACTGAGGGAAAAATATTTATCAATGACATTAATGTGGTTGAAATTCCACCTTGGAAAAGAGATATCGCTATGGTATTTCAAAGTTATGGACTGTTTCCACACATGAGCGTGGGAGAAAATATCGCTTATGGATTAAAGATGAGAAAAATTCAGAAAGAAGAGAGTCAGAAGAAAGTTAAAGAAATCCTAAGAATTGTAGGACTTGAAGGTTTTGAGGATAGACCTCCATCAAGTTTGTCAGGAGGGCAACAACAAAGAATCGCCCTTGCTAGAGCTCTTGTTATAGAGCCTTCTGTCTTGCTTTTTGATGAGCCGCTTTCTAACCTGGATGCGCTTTTGAGAGAACAGATGAGAATAGAGATAAAGAGAATACAAAAGGAAGTAGGTATTACTGCTATATATGTTACACACGATAGAACGGAAGCTTTAACCCTTTCTGATAAGATAGTTCTTATGAAAGATGGTAAGATAGAGCAGATCGGTAATCCTGAAGATGTTTACGAAAAACCTGTTAACAAGTTTGTAGGCGAATTCATGGGAAAAATCTTCTTTTTCCCAATTCAGGTTTTAGATATCTTAGAAAAAGAAACTTTAGTGAGACTCAAAGATAGAGTGTATAAAATTCCATCTCTTCCAACGGATAAAGCTGATAACTACGTACTAGGATGCCGAACAGAGGCTCTAAAGATATCTTCGGATGGCCCAATCGAGGGGAAAATAAAAACAATAGTTTATTTGGGTGAGTCCTCAGAATACTACATTGATACCGAATATGGAGAAATCATGATAAGGGTATTGTCACCTTTTGATAAAAATCTTTCTGAAGGGAAAAGTGTAAAAATTGATCTAGTTCCTGAGATCGCAAAGATAATACCAGATTAGCAATTAGGAAATCGTTTATAATTTCTGTTAGCTAAGTTTTAGTTAAAAATTAGGTATGTGAATTCATTTAACTTAATTATCTTAAGAAAAGGTATTATAAAGGTTTATGCATAGTGCCTTTATTTATTTGTATAATATTTGGGGAATTTTGTTTAGTGGGTGTTCTATGATATATACTTCTATATCAAAAATTTCTTTCATTATCGACTCTTTAAAAACTTCTTTTGGTGATCCTTGATATTTGATTTCTCCGTCTTTCATAACTACAATTTTATCTGAAAATAGCGCAGCGCTATTTATGTCATGAAATATTGCTAAAACTGTTTTCCTTTCTTTTTCAGCCATTGTTTTTACAAGTTTTAATAAATTTTGTGTATAACCAGGGTCTAGATGTGAAGAGAATTCATCAAGTAATAATATTGGTGTTTTTTGAGCAAATGCTCGTGCTATCATTACTTTTTGTTTTTCTCCTCCAGAAAGCAGAGAAAACGGTTTATTTTTGTATTTAACAAGTCCTACTAATTCAAGTACTTCGTTAATTATT
This sequence comes from Defluviitoga sp., assembly GCF_035349255.1. Taxonomy (NCBI): domain Bacteria; kingdom Thermotogati; phylum Thermotogota; class Thermotogae; order Petrotogales; family Petrotogaceae; genus Defluviitoga; species Defluviitoga sp. The sequence continues at coordinate 5,283 of NZ_DAOPSE010000015.1, forward strand.
TTTTTGTCTTCTTGCGTCTCGAAAAAACTGAATCTTCTGGAATACGGAAGTCTTGCTGTTGAAATAACACTTTCAACATCATATTCAAAGGTTGTGTTAAATTCTTGTGGAACAATAGCAATTTTCCTTGATATTTCTTTGTATGAATAGTTGCTAAGTTCTTTGTCTTCTATCATTATCCTGCCTGTGTAATTTTTTAATATTTTGCTAATTATTTTTATTAATGTGCTTTTTCCTGCACCGTTCGGGCCTATTATCGAGACAATGTCTCCTTTTTTTACGTCTAACTCATCTACATTTAAACTAAAACCATTATTGTAAGTAAATTTTAATTTGTCGATGTTTATCATAATCTTTCTTTTCTCCTCATAACATATATGAATATTGGTGCACCTACAATAGAAGTTACTACACCTATAGGTAACTCTGTTGGAGCAAATAATGTTCTAGCTAAGAAATCTGCAAACATTAGAAATATTCCTCCAAAAAATACGGAGTATAGGTTTGAAATAAAAGAGTACGGTCCTTTAATCATTCTGACTATGTGTGGGATTATAAGACCAACAAATCCAATAATTCCTACTTGAGAAACGGTAAATGATACTGATAAAACTGTTGTTAATATTAATAGCATCTTTATACTCTCTGGATTTATTCCTGAATAAACTGCCATCTCTTCGCCCATAGCTAAAACATTTAATTCTTTTGAGAATATTAATACAATAAAAAACTGCACCAGGAGTATTATTAATAATTTTAAGTTCGAACTCCACGCCAGGTTTCCTGTACTTCCCATGAGCCACAGATTAACGTGAATGAGATTTTTCCAATACATGACTGTAAAAAGTGTCGTAAAGGAGTTGAATAGGAAACTAACTATTACCCCACTTAATATTAAAGATAGTATAGGAAGTTTTTTTCCTTGACGCGCTATTATTAAGACTATAAAAGTAGAAAGTACCGCAAATAAAAAGGAAAATCCCTCTAAACCAAGAAACAATGTGAACCCATATATACTGTTTAATGCCGTGTATAATACAGCACCAAAGCTAGCTCCTGAAGAAATTCCAAGCATATATGGATCTGCCAAAGGATTTTGAACCAAAAGCTGTAGTACATTACCAGAAACTGCTAATATTGCTCCTACTAGAAATGTTCCAATTACTCTAGGTAGTCTTATATTTACAATTAAATTTTTGTAGATTTCGTTTTCTTGCCTCCCTATTAGAGATAAGAAAACATCTTTAGCTTCTACTTTTACACTTCCAAAAGAAGCAAAAACAATTATTAATACTAGACTGATAAACACTAAAAATAAAACAAGGGGAAGTTGTCCCCCTTGTTTTTGTGTTGATTTCATCTATTATCACCAAAGTATTTGTTTAATTGAATTAAAACATCCATAATAGAAGGTGAGGCTTGAGACATTTTATTGCCGTCTACTGTGACTATTTTCCCATTTTTTATAGCCTTTACATTCTTTAACTGTGGGGCGTTTAATAACGTGTTTTTGGCTGTTTCATCGCCTTCAAAATAAGAATCAACTATGATTATATCTGGATTTTGAGCAACTACAAATTCAGGTCCTATTTGAAAAAAACCGTTGTTGCCTGAATAAGGCGCGGCTAAATTTAATCCACCTGCGTAGGCTATTAGTTCGTTTATGTAAGAACCTGTTCCAGCTGTCCACATTTCTCCTACGTTACTTTGTACCATTAAATACAGTACTGTTGGTTTTTTTGTCCATAAAAAGGCGTTTTTTGCTATTCCTAAAAACTGTTGCCTAAATTTACTAGAAAGTTCAACGGCCTTTTCCGGTTCACCTAAGATCGCACCTACTAATGTAATAGTTTTGTATATATCGTTAAAGCTAACAGGATTGATAACGAAAGATTTGATATCATAGCGTTCCAGTCTTTCTACTTCGGGCTCTTGAAAACCTCCACTTAACAACACTACGTCAGGATTTAAAAAGATGATTTTTTCGATGTTCAAAGGGAACATGTCACCTATTTTTTCGCTTTCAATGCTTGTATCCCAGTCTGTCACTCCAACAACTTTTTCTTCTAATCCTAAATACTTAATATAGTCAGACACTAAAGGTGCGGCACTTACCGCTCTTTGAACTTGAGAATCGAACTTAACAAACCTTCCAAGATCGTCAACTAAAGCTAGCTGTGCTAAGGATACAACAGATAAAACAAATGAAAATAGCAATACTCCATACTTTTTGATACCTTTTTTCATAATAATGGCCTCCTAAAATAGTATTACGCCATTGAAATAATTTTTTCTATCTCTTTGGCGCGAAGAGATAGAACCTTTGATACTTATACAGGTCTCCCGACTTACGGATCTCTCTACTCCTTACGCCTTCCCAGGCTAAACCCAGTGGTCTTTGTAAGTTTCGTCCCCGATCACGGTGGCGCGACCGTAACGGCTTCTCACCGTTTTCCCTTATATAAGTATCGTACTTATTGAATTATTTTGGGATACAACAATTACATTTTATCACATAATTACATTAATCCAAATAAATTTTAATTAATTCTTTGACTTATTTGAAATTTATGGTAAAATATAGTTAATAGCCTTACCAAAAAGGAGGAGAACTGAGACATGGAAGTACTAAAAGTTAGTCATACATCTGCACCTAACAAGGTTGCTGGAGCAATTGCGGGAGTTTTGTCAAAGACTGATGAGGTTGAGTTACAAGCTATTGGAGCTGGTGCTGTAAATCAGGCTGTTAAGGCTATTGCCATTGCTAAAAGATTTGTCGAAGCAAAAGGCAAGGAAATCTACGTTATTCCTGGGTTTGTAGAAGTAGAGGTTGGTTCAGAAAAAAGGACAGGCATTAAGTTTAAAGTAGTTGCAAAATCAACAGGTCAAGAAAGTGAAGAGAAATCTGAAGAAGAAGCTGAAGCTAAGAATGTTAGTAGCGAACAATAGTGACGGAAAAGTGAAATTGGGACCATAATGTCTGACTATGAGCAACTCCTTGAGGAAATTAGTACTGCTTGTATAAAGAATCAGGAGCTACACGAAATAGTCCAAGCAATTGCGGCGATGGATAATTTGAAAAGATATGAATTACGCAAAAGTGCTTCCAAAGTTCTTAAAAAACAAAGTGGCATAGACAAGGAAGCATTGAAGTTTTATTTTTTTATAACTGAAGAAAATGTTGCAGAAGAGATTCTGAGGAGGATAAATAGTGTCAAAAGAGAAACCGAAAACAGTGGGTGGACAAGCAGTCATTGAAGGCGTAATGATGAAAGGGATAAATACAGTCGTTGCAGTTAAAAGAAACGACGGTAAAGTTGCTGTAAAGAAAATAAAAGATGAATCGTGGGGAATTTGGGAAAAAATACCGTTTATAAGAGGAATTTTTGTTTTGATACATTCGATGATCATAGGGATGGGTGCCTTATCTTATTCTGCCCAAGTTTCTGGAGAAGACGAAGAAGAATTAACAACAAAGGACATGGTCTTTGCTATATTAATAGCTATTGTTATTGCAACTTTAGGATTTGGTGTTCTTCCAGTACTTGTTACTAAACCTTTTCATATCGAGTCAGAATTTTTGTTTGCTCTTATAGAAGGGATCATTAGAGCTTTTCTTGTTTTGGCTTATATATGGGCAATCTCTTTTATGAAAGATATCAAAAGGGTTTTTCAGTATCATGGCGCCGAACATAAAAGCGTTTATGCTTACGAAAACAACGAACCTTTAGATGTTTCACATGCAAGAAAGTACACAACACTTCATCCAAGATGTGGCACAAGCTTTCTAATAATCACAGTTTTTGCTTCAGTTATTGTGTTTGCAATCTCGGGAGGGCTTGGATGGAATTCTACGTTAGAAAAAGTTATTTCAAGAATCGTACTGTTACCTGTTGTTGCAGGAGTAGCTTATGAATTTCAAAGGTTTACAGCAAAAATCATCGATACAAAGGTTGGTAAAATCCTTGCATACCCTGGTTTAATGCTTCAGAAACTCACCACCAAAGAACCCGACGATGAACAATTAAAGATAGCTTTAATTTCATTACATTATGCCTTAGATGAGAAATTTGAAGGCGAAATAGTTTTAGATTTAGAGACAAATACTATTACTCCTGTCCCCGCCGTTGCTGGCACATCCCTAACAAAATAGAGCTTCATCTTTTTTAGCATATTCGTTATTATCATAAAAACTAGTTTATCATATGCATAATTTCTTCTAGTTTCTTGCTTTTTTATCTTTTATGTTTTATTTTCTTAATATTATTAACGTTATTAAAATCACTACTCAAGACAGATAAGTTTAAATCTATGAATTTGTTCTATTCAGCAAGTAGAAGCTACTTGCCATTATTCTGGTGTGAGCTCGGTTCTTTTGAATTAACATTATGCTAATTCTCATAATCCTCTCTTATAACATGGAAATCATGAAAAGTGACAATTTTAAAAAATAAACTTTTGAATTTATAGGGTTACATTTTAACGGGCAGAGGTAAGCAATTTTCCTTAATGAGGGAGACCCCCAGGTTGTACTCCCCCACGTCTAAAATATAATTTGATTTTATTTAGGTTATAGGTTAGCGTCTCTTCCCTCTCTTGATAAGAGAACCTAAAAACTGTAGAGAAGCTTTACACGAGAATCTCAGGATGAGGAAACAATTTTTCAAAATACTAAATCTTAAACCTTTATAAAATTTACGTTTTAGAATTTCAAAAGCGAGTAAAAAAGAAAGAATTAAGGAGGTTAACTAGAATGGACGAAGCAGATAGCAATTTAGTTTCTAAAAAACAAACTAAAGATAACATACAAGCAGTTGAAATTGATATGGCAAAATTAAATGAGATGTCTAGGAAAGGACTTTATGACCTAGCAAGAAAATTTGAAATCGCAAATTATTCTAAAATGACAACAAATGAATTGAAATTTGCAATCTTAAGAAAGCAAACAGAGTCTATTGGCTATTTCTTTTACGAAGGAATACTTGAAATCCTTCCAGATGGATATGGTTTTTTAAGAAGCATTGATAATTCATTATTACCAGGATCTGATGACGTTTATGTTTCTCAGTCTCAGATTAAAAAATTTAATCTTTTTACCGGTGACATTGTAGCCGGTCAAGTAAGACCTCCAAAGGAAGGAGAAAGATTTTTTGCACTACTTAGAATTGAAGCTATAAATTCTTTACCACCCGAAAATGCCAGGGACAGAGTATCTTTTGAAAATCTTACCCCTGAGTATCCTACTGAAAGAATGATTCTCGAACACAAAAACTGTCCTATTAGTTCTCGAATAATTGATTTATTCTCTCCAGTTGGTTTTGGTCAAAGAGGTCTTATAGTAGCTCCTCCAAAAGCTGGGAAAACAACCTTGCTTAAAGATATTGCTAATTCTATTGCAAAAAATTATCCCGAAACTCGAAGATACATACTCTTGATCGATGAAAGACCAGAAGAAGTAACAGACATCCGAGACACGGTTGATGCTCATGTAATTGCTGCGCCATTTGATATGGATCCACAAAACCAAATTAAAATTACTGAAATGGCTTTGGATCATTTTAAAAGACTTGTGGAATTTGGTCATGACGTTGTTGTATTAATCGATAGTTTAACTAGATTTGCAAGAGAGTACAATTTATATGTACCTTCAAGTGGTAAATTGTTGAGTGGAGGGCTAGACCCTGCTGCTATAATCTTTCCCAAAAAATTCTTCGGTGCAGCAAGAAAAATAAGAGAAGGCGGAAGTTTAACCATGATAGCAACTGCATTAGTAGAAACAGGTTCTAAAATGGACGAGGTTATTTTCGAAGAATTTAAAGGAACTGGTAATATGGAGCTTGTTCTTTCCAGGGAATTAGCCAATGAAAGAATCTTTCCTGCTATTAATTTAAAATTGTCAGGTACTAGGAAAGAAGAACTATTATATTCCAAAACTGAGCTCAATAACGTCATTATTTTGCGAAAGTTTATTAATGACATGTCACCAAAAGAAGCTATAGAATTTGTTTTAAGTTTAATGAGAAAATTTAAAACAAATGAGGATCTTATGGCTTCTATAGAAAAGCAAAAAGTTATTTAACTATGTTATAATAAAAATATGAGAATATATAATAGATATTTCCTTTCAAATAAATCTCTTGAAAATGAACTACCAAAATTCTATATTGTCCATGGATTAGGGGAATATTCTGGCAGGTATGAAAAATTCATTAAAACCTTTATGGATTTGGGGTTTGATGTATATATATTCGACTTGCCGGGTCATGGTTATTCCTCAGGGAAAAAAGGAGATATAGGAAATTTCTACGAAATCTATTACTTTTTAGACAATTATGTACAAGATGATTATATTTTATTTGGTCATTCCTTGGGGGGGTTAATATCCACAAGATTTGTTGAAATCACAGAAAATAAACCAAAAAAACTTGTGTTATCTTCCCCCGCTTTAGGTGATATCAGTCAAATGAAAGGGCTTCTAACCTTACTCTCCATCTTTCCCAAGCTTTCTTTTTCAAATAGAATAGATCCATATGATTTATCAACAAACAGAAACACTTGTGAAGAATATCAAAGGGATCCACTTGTTCATGATAAGATAACTGTAGAATCTGCGCTTGGTATGTTTGCAGAGGCGGAACTCGCTTTAAAAGATATCAATAAGATTGACGTTCCAACATTATTATTATATGGAACTGAAGATAAAGTAGTAAACATAGAAGAATACAAAAAGATAGACAACCCAAGTATTAGACATGTTGCTTTTCAAAAAGGAAAACATGAGTTATTTGAGTGTATTTACAATAAAAATAGATTTATAGAAGAAATTAAGAAATTTGTATTTTCAGATTATTATAAATAAATGAAAATTGAAACACAGCCTAATTTCATATTGAATCGTTTGATCTTAGCTTATGTAACATACCTTTGAATTCAACAACTTTAACGGTTCTCCAATTCTTCATCTTTTTTTCAAAGACTTCGATGAAGTCGTGTAGACAAATAATTTTTTACATCCCAATTATAAGGGCAACACTCAATAGTGACAGTTCCAAGTTAAACGGTTTCTAGAAGTAACAAACTAAATTGCTTTTAATAGAGGGATAGAGGATAGTAGATTATTATTTTTTTCTTCTTAAAGTTTGAAATTAAAAGTGATTTCGACTAAATAGGTATTAAAATTGAGGAGGCATATTTTAAAACTCACTATTTTCAATTGCTTATTTGACGATAAACAGGAGGGAATATCTATCATATGAAAGAAAACGAAAAGGATGAATGCAAAGAATCAGAGATTATAGATATACTAAAAGAAACAGGAGCTTTTTTACAGGGACATTTTTTGCTATCTTCTGGGCTACATTCTGATACATATATACAATGTGCAAAGGTTTTACAGTTTCCAAAGTATGGTGAATTATTCGGCAAACTTATTGCCCAGCAAATCAGTTCAAAAGTTGATCTAGTTGTATCTCCAGCTTTAGGAGGAATACTAATTGGATATGAAGTAGCAAGAGCTTTGAATATTCCTTTTCTTTTTACCGAAAGGTCGGAAAGTGGAGAAATGGTTCTTAGAAGGGGGCAAAGAATAGAAAAAGGATCGAGAGTCGTAATAGTTGAAGATGTTATTACTACTGGAAAATCTTCTCTAGAAGTTGCGAAGGTAGTAGATGAATCACAAGGAATAATTTCTGCTTTTGCCTGCATAGTTAATAGATCTGAAAAAACAAGTCTTCTCGATTGTAAAATAATCTCGTTAGTAAACATTAAAACTAATGTATATACACCTGAAGCATGTCCTTTATGTAAAAAAGGGCATGAACTAGTAAAACCTGGAAGTAGGAAAAGTAGCAATTAAAGACATAAATGTTCGTGGGTTCAGGGCACAGCCCAATTCCCTTCTAACCTTTAAACTTTCTTTTTAAGTTTTTTTTAAGAAGTGATTATATAATTTTATTAGAATAAAATTAACGGAGGTGTTAAAATGAAAAGAACTATTACTGTAGTATTTATGGCTTTGCTTGTTTCTTTAACGTCTTTTGCAGCAGTAAATCTTGATTATGAAAGTCCTATAGTCAATGTAGTTGAAATTGCTGCCCCTGGAGTTGTAAATATTGAAGTAACTCGAGCAAGTGCTGTTAAAATTGATCCATTCACCCAATATTTTTTTGAAAGATTTTTTGGTTTAAAAATTCCCGAATATCAAACAAAAGGCTTAGGTTCAGGGTTTATTTTCCATGAAGATGGTTATGTACTAACGAATTACCACGTAGTTGAAAAAGCCAAACAAATTACCGTTACTTTATCAAATGGAAAAAAGTATGATGCAGAACTGATCGGAGGAGATGAAGATCTTGATCTAGCTATAATAAAACTAAACACAAATGAAAAAATGCATGTTCTAGAGTTAGGAGATTCCGATAAAGTCAAAATAGGAGAATGGGTTATTGCTATCGGAAATCCCTTAGGGCTTCAAAATACCGTAACTGTTGGTGTCATAAGTGCAACCAATAGAACCATTACAAAACCTGAAGGAACTGGTAGCTACTATGGACTTTTACAAACGGACGCCTCCATCAATCCTGGAAATAGTGGTGGTCCGCTTTTGAACATTCATGGAGAGGTTATAGGAATAAACACTGCTATAGCGGTTGATCCACAGTTAGGAAACGTTAATATAGGTTTTGCTATTCCTATCAATGTGGCAAAAAGGTTTGCTCTTTCTGTAATGGAATTGGGAACCTTTCAGAGAGGATACCTAGGAGTTCGTATTCAAGATATAACAGAAGATCTCAAAAAATCATTGGGTTTAAAAGTAGATTACGGAGCGTATGTGGTTCATGTAGAGCCAGGAAGTGCCGCTGAAAAAAGCGGTATCCAACCACAAGACGTAATCATAGAATTTGATGGAAATAAAATCGAAAGTTCAAACGATCTCTCCTCTTTAGTCGCAACTTATCCAGCGGGAGCTGAAGTTGAAGTTGTTGTTGATCGATTTGGAGAAAGATTAACTTTTAAAATTAAGCTTGAGGGTCAACTGGTGGTAAAATCCCAAGAATATTTTGGTATAAGGGTTCGAAACATAACAGAGGAAGATAGAAAAACTTATAACATTAAGAAAGACCTTCAAGGTGTTATTGTAGAAGAAATAGTCGATAATAAGTATGTTTTAGGTTTAAAAGTTGGAGATGTAATAACTGAAGTTGCCGTTAATGGAGTTTATCATGATATAAAAAATGTAGATGATTGGGAAAAGATAGCTTCTTCAGTAGAAAAGAATAGCTACGTGGCTCTAATTGTCTACAGAAGCAATGTAAGGTATGTAATTCAGTTTTTTTATCGATAAAGATAGTAATACCCCATAACCCGGGTATCACGTTAAATACCCGGGTTCTTATTTTTTAGTATTCTTTATCTAGATTCTGTATTAGTTGACTGAACTCTTTTATGCATTCATTGACCATGTTTTTGTCTTCGCCTTCACTCATAACTCTTATTATATGTTCCGTTCCGGAAGGTCTAACAAGCACTCTAAAATTATTTATATGTTCATATTTCTTTTTCAATTCTTCTAACCTTTTATCTTTCATGATTTTCATTTTATCCTTGACAGTAATATTCTTCAAATCTTGTGGATATTTTGGAAGCTCAGAGACTAAATCTTCTATTCGTTTAGAAAAGAATGCCAAAGCTTCTAAAGTTTCTAAAGCAGTAATTATACCGTCTCCAGTTGTTGATCTATCAAGAAATATTATATGTCCTGATTGCTCGCCCCCTATTACTCCATTTTCTTGCAGCATCAATTCTAAAACATATTTATCTCCTACGTCAGACCTTAAAAGAATCAATCCATTAGCTTTTAAAAAATCTTCTAAACCCAGGTTGCTCATTACAGTAGCAACAACAAAATTATTCTTTAATCTACCTTGTTTTTTCAATTTTAAAGAATTTATGCCTATCAAGGCATCTCCATCAACCAAATTGCCTTGACTATCTAAAAACAAACATCTATCGGCATCTCCATCAAACAAAACTCCTAGATCATAACCACCCTTTTTAATAATTTTAGATAGAGGTTCCCATGAAGTAGACCCACAATTTTCGTTTATATTTAAGCCATTTGGAGTATTAAAATATACATCATAATTTAATCCAAGTTTCCCAAAAATCTCATCTATTATAGCTCCTGCAGCTCCATTTGCAACATCAACAGCTATTTTGTAGTTTATTGAAGACACCCTAGAACTGTAACAGGAAATTACGTAATCAATATACTCTCGTTTACTAGAATCTTCCACGTATGTTCCAATATCCTTATAGTTACAGTATTTCAATAAACCTGCCAACATTATATCTTCCAACTTTTCTTCCATCTCATTGGATATCTTATAACCTTCACATAATACCTTTAAACCATTGTATATTGAAGGATTATGAGAGGCAGATATAACTATTCCTACTGCTCGTTCCGTTCGTGTAATGTATGCTAGCGCAGGTGTAGTTAAAATCCCACAAGATTCAACATCCATGCCAGCCGCTAAAGCACCACTAGCTATAGCGAGTTCCAACATTTTGCCGGAGTTTCTCGTATCTCTTGCCAAATACAACTTTTTATACTTACCGCCAAAAAGATTTGCTACAGCATTCCCTAATTTCATAGCTAACTCACTTGTTAACTTCTCATTCACCACATCTCTTATACCGTCTGTTCCAAAAAATGTTTTCATATTGAAACATTCCCTCCTATCCATTTTCATTTAACCTTTAACGCTACCTGCCGTCAACCCCTGCACTATCTTATTTTGGAAAATCAAAACAAGAACTACTAGAGGAGTAGTGACAATAACCGATGCAGCCATCAATTGCCCCCATGGAACTTCATAGAAGGTTTTTCCAGTAAACATGGCTATCGCAACTGGTACTGTATACTTTTCAGGAGTTTGCATAAATGTAAGAGCAAATAAGAATTCATTCCACGCTTGAATAAAAGCCAACAAGCCTGTTGTCACAAGTCCTGGCGCTGAGAGGGGTAGCACTATTCTCCAAAGCGTTTCAAACTTAGAACAACCGTCTATATAGGCCGATTCTTCTATCTCTTTGGGTAGCTCTCTAAAAAAATTTTGCAAAATCCATGTAGTTAAAGGTAAGTTCAAAGCAATATAGGGAATTATCAATCCGGGATAAGTGTTTATTAAACCCATTTTTCTTAACAATTGAAACAATCCTCCTAAAATAGAAACCTGTGGAAACATACTAACAGCTAAAATTAATAGCATTAGGGCAGATTTACCGGGTATTTTTAAACGCGCAATTGCATAAGCTGAAAAGGACCCAACTATTAGAGAAAATATAGTTGTAGCACCTGCTACTATAATAGAGTTTAAAATATTTAAACCAAAAGGTCTTTCAGTAAATACCTTCTTATAATTCTCAAAAGTAAAACCTTGAGGCCAAAATTTTATCTCTTTAGTAAATAGATATTTATCAGCAGTAAACGAACTTTTTATCGCCCAATAAAAAGGAAAAATATAATAAATGACCATCAAAATCACAATTATGTAAAGTATAGTTTTTTGTGTAGTCCTTTTCGCCTTCATTCCCCATCTCATGTTTTATCAACTCCTCAATCCAATTTAATGTTCAAAGAGCGCATATAGATAATCGTGAATACCCCAATTATCAGAAAAATCACAACTGATAAAGCAGAACCATAACCAAACAATCCTCTTGGAGAGAATATGTTATCCATAAGAAGGGACCTATTATAAACGGCTAGAGTCTCGGTTCCAACTGCTCCTTGTGTCATAATGTATACAACATCAAATACCCTTAAAGCATCTAGTGTTCTAAAAATTAAAGTAACTCCTATGGTTGGCCTCAAAATAGGCATTGTAATGGAAGTAAATTGTCTCCATAAGCCAGCGCCATCTATTCGAGCAGCTTCATAGAGCTCAACAGGAATTGTTTGCAGACCCGCTAGAAGCAAAAGTGCTACAAACGGTGTAGTTTTCCAGACATCTACAGCTATTATTGCAGCCATTGCAAGACGAGGTGTTCCTAGAATTGGGGTTCCTGCTTCAAGAAGACCTATTTTATATAGCATCAAACTAATTACGCCATATTGATCATTAAACATCCATTTCCACATTTGTGAAGAAACTGCTGTGGGTATAGCCCAAGGGATTAATACTGCAGCTCTTACTAAGCCCCTAAGCTTAAAATCAGCGTTTAAAACCAAAGCGGTTGCTAAGCCAAGGAGAAATTCTATCAATACAGAGAAGATTGTGAAATATATTGTATTCCACAAAGCACTTAAAAAGCGTTGATCTTTGAATAAATTAATGTAATTTTGAAATCCCACAAATTGCCTCTGAAAACCTGGCCTTAAAGACCATTTAAAAAAGCTATCGTAAATCGTTTGACCCAAGGGATAAAACGCAGTAATACCTATAGCAAGTAAAGTAGGTAGGATAAGCCAAAAAGCAAGAACCATGTCCTGTCTTTTGTACTTCCCTTTCGCATTCATTTTTGCACCCCCGTCTTAGAATATAACTAAGCTAATTATACAACAAAATAAATGAAAATAAGAGGTAATTATAAAAAAGGGCGGGTAATTTTACTCGCCCTTTTTGTTTATTAAACTATCCTAGTAAATCAAACCTTTAAGATTTTTAGCCAAACTTTCCACAGCTGCCTTTGGTTGAGCTTGTCCTGTTAGTACTGAGTGAACTGCAACTTGAATTTCATAAGAAATTTCGTTGTAAATCGGTGAAATTGGTCTTGGCTCAGCACTCAAGAAAACATCTAAAATATCAGCATAGAAATCATTAGCCTCAAGCGTTCTTGGATCATTGTATGCAGAAACCCTTGTTGGTGTTTGACCAGCGTGAACCGCTTTAAAAACTTGTTGTTCATGACTTGTCAAGAACTTTATTAACTTCTTAGCAGCTTCTATTTCAGCCTTTGAAGAATTCTTATTAATACCTAAATTCCAGCCACCAAGAGTTGCTGAATGTCTTCCATTTGGTTCAGGACCTTTTGGTAGAACAGTAATTCCAACTTTTCCTGCAACTGGTGAGTCAGGAGAGTTTGCCAATGACCATGCATATGGCCAATTTCTCATAAATACTGCGTCTCCATTTTGGAAAACTCTTCTTGCTTCTTCTTCCATGTAAGTTGTAACGCCCTTTGGAGTTACTCCCTCATCTATCAATTTTTTCATAAAAGCAACTGCAGCCACATTTTTATCAAAATATTTTGGATCATCTACTACAACATCTCCACTTTCAATTATTTCTCCACCAAAACTGTGAACAAACTCCATAACGTTACACGTTAAGCCTTCATATCTTGCTCCTTGCCATACGAAACCATTAATTCCTTCCTTAGCAGATATGTCTTTTGCAATAGTAAATAATTCATCCCATGTTTCTGGAACATCGTATCCATATTTTACTAATAAGTCTTTTCTGTAATACAGAATACCAGCATCTGTAAACCAAGGAACAGAAACTAATCTTCCATCGACTGTGTTTGAGTTAACGGTACCTGGGAAAAATTCGTCTAATTCAAAATATTTATAGTCATCAGTAAGATCCACCAAAAAAGGGGCAAACTCTGCAGGCCAAATAACGTCTAACATTAAAACGTCTGGGTCAGACACACCAGAAGCCAAATATGTGACGTATAAATCATGCCTATCAGTTGAGCTGTTTGGCATAGGCATAATTTGAACAGTGATATCTGGATTCTCTTTCATAAACAATTCAACCTGTTTGTAAAGAGTTTCTAACTCTGTCCCTACAGCTCCTGCAGTCATAGTTATGGTTACAGAAAATGCTGAAAATGCTAATACTAGAATCATAAGTACAGCTACTACTTTCTTCATCCACAACACCTCCTAAGTGTTTAATTTTTTGCTAAATATTGTAAAGTCGAATTTATCTGTTTAAAAAAAATTTATCTTCTTTTTATGGTGAGAGAGCCTTAACCTGAATTTTCAAAGAAGCTTTGTTTTTACATTAATGTGGCAAAAAATACCTTTTAAATAAGATTTAAGCGCAGAGGAAACATTTTCCTTTCATTTATTATTATAAGATTATTAACCGAAAATAAAAAATAAGGTTATTGACATTTGTGATTATTTATTGACCTTTATTAATAAATAAATTTGATTATCCTAAAAAAACTCATCTTTTCTTAAAACTGTAAAGATTTGTTATAATATATTTTAGAAATCTCTTTAAGTAATGATGAATTTCCTGAATTTATAGGATGTACAGAGCAACATCCGTTCTTGACTTTCAATATACTTTGTCAGAATACGTTTCTTTCTCCTTTCAAATACAAAGACAACTATATAGCAAATATTAAATGTAAACTAAGGGGGTAGTTTATGTACAATTTTATTTCATTTGGTGAGGTTTTGATCGATTTCATTTCTACCGACTATGTAAATAGCTTAAAACTGGCTACTTCATTCAATAAATTTTTAGGAGGTTCCCCTAGTAATATTGCAGTCAATATAGCAAGGCAAGGTTTTAATTCCACCATTATTTCCAAAGTAGGTAAAGATCCTTTTGGAGATTATATAATATCAAAATTAAAAGAATATGAAGTAGATACAAGTACAGTAATCCAAGATGATCTTTTCAAAACTGATGTAGTGTACGTTTTAAAGTCGAAATTTTCTCCAGAATTTTTTGCATATAGATCAGCTTCCTTAAATTTAGAATTGCCTAATATTTATGTTGATATGATTAAAAACACACAGGTTTTTCACTTGTCATCGTGGGCAATTTCTTCAGATTTTAACTTAAAAAACGCTTTGAATTTATTAAAAACGGCGCAAAACTCCCACATTTTAACTGGTTTTGATCCTAATTACAGAAAAGTTTTGTGGGAAACTTCTTTAGAAGTAGAAGACGTCATTAAAATAATACTCCCTTATGTAGATATAGTAAAACCCTCATTAGACGATTGTTATCATCTTTTTTCTAGCGCAAAAAAAGAAGAAGAATATATAAATATCTTTCATAATCTAGGTGTTAAATATGTTGTATTAACTTTGGGAGAAAGAGGAGCTATCGTTTCTGACGGAACAAAAATGATGCATTTAGATTCCCTTGCTACTAAAGTAGTAGATACAACCGGAGCAGGTGATGCTTTTTGGTCTGGGTTGTACATAGGTTTAATAAAAGGATTTGATATATTTAATGCTTCGAGGTTAGGAAGTGCTTTCTCGGCTGAAAAGTTAAAATACGTTGGAGCTATTTCGAAAATAAGCAACTATAGAGAGTTAATACAAAAATATAATATTAATTAAAGAAGTAAGGAAGGCGAAAAAATGAAAGTTATACTTATAATGGTTCAAAGCATAAATGGTAAGGTTAGATTAATAAACGACAAAAATCAAAGTTGGTCTTCACAGGAAGATAAAGAGAACTTTTCAAAAATCACAAAAGAAATAGGTATTGTAATAATGGGTAGAAAAACTTTTGATGAAATAGGCAAGCCATTAAAAAATCGAATGAATATCGTACTCACAGGAGATCCCGAAAAATATCAAAAACTCGAAAAAGCTTACGAGGGTTCATTATACTTTACAGATGAAAAACCCGAATCTCTGTTAAATCGATTAGAAAAAGAAGGATATGAAAAAATTGCTTTAATTGGTGGCCCAACAATCAATGCTCTTTTTTTAGAAAAAAATTTAATAGATGAAATATATTTAACTATTGAACCTGTAATTATTGAAGGAGATTTGTCTTTATTTTCATATGTTCAAGGAGTACACAGATTCAAACTAAATAATGTAATAAATTTAAATAATGATGCTATTCTATTAAAATATCAAAAAGTAGATAAAGGTAGGAAAATCTGAATGAAAGTATTATTTCTTAATCCACAAGGCAACTTTGATAAACATGACTCACATTTAACCGAGCACCCTGATTTTGGAGGCCAGCTCGTTTATGTAAAAGAAGTTTCAAGAGAATTAGCTAAGATGAATTTATCTGTTGATATTGTTACTCGTCAAATAATCGATGAGAATTGGCCTGAATTCTCCAGTCCCATTGATTACTTTGATGATACCAAAAATCCACGAATTATAAGAATTCCTTTTGGCGGAGATAAATTTCTAAATAAGGAGCTTCTCTGGCCTTTTCTGAGTGAATATGTTGACAATATTATAACTTTCTATAATGGGGAAAATATAGACTTTGTAACAACTCACTATGCTGATGGTGGATTTTCAGGTGTTCTGTTAAAATCAAAACTAGATATCGATTTTTCGTTCACTGGACATTCTTTAGGTGCTCAGAAAATGGATAAAATGGGAGTTACTTTGGACAACTTTGAAAAATATGACGAGGAATATAGCTTTTCAAAAAGAATAATGGCAGAAAGATTAGCTATGAAATATGCTTACAAAATCATCGTTTCTACAAATATGGAAAGGTTTGAGCAATATTCTCACCCGCTTTATATAGATGTCTCAAACGTAAATGACGATCATAAATTTAAAGTTGTGCCACCTGGAGTCAATACGGAGATATTTAATGAAAATCTAAATGATATAGACGAGGATACAATAAAACATATCATAGAAAAGACAGGTGGGATCACCAAACCTTTTATAATATTGTCAAGTAGATTAGATGAAAAGAAAAATCATATCGGTGTCGTCAAGGCTTATGCAAACTCAAAAAAACTCCAAGAAATCGCCAATTTAGGGATTTTCTTGCGAGGTATTTCTAATCCATTTGAAGATATACATAAGCTAAACGATAAGGAACAAAAGATATTAAAGCCAATAATTCAAGAAATTAAAGAAGCAAAAATTGAAGATAAAGTTTATTTTTTTGATTTTAGATCTCAGAAAGCCCTTGCTTCAGCTTACAAATACTTCGCACAATTCAAATCCATATTTGCAATTACAGCCTTTTATGAACCTTTTGGTTTAGCCCCCATAGAAGCAGGAGCATGCGGACTTGCCATAGTTGCTACAAAAAATGGAGGTCCAAGTGAAATATTTTCTGATGGTTCTGGCGTGTTGGTAGATCCTTTTAGTATCCAAGATATTGAAAGAGGCCTTATAGAAGCTCTACAACATTATGAACTATACTCTAAAAAGGTCAAAAATAGGGTACTACAAAAGTATACATGGCGAAAAACTGCCGAAGGTTACTTAGAGGTAATTGAAGAAGGTTTAAAAAATAAAACACCTAAAATAAAAGAATCAGATTTCGAATTAGATGCGAAAAAACTCATACTTAAATACCTGAAGGATAGAAGATAAATATGGTATAATCATAGTAGAAATGACAAAAAATTGGCTAACTTTTGAGGTCGGTGGATGACATGCTAGTATCTTTATCAATGAATAACTTTGGCTTATTTAAAAAGGCAAACATTGATTTTAGCGATTCGTTTAACGTTATAACAGGAGAATCTGGAACTGGTAAATCGATGTTTTTGAATTCTATAAATATTTTTTTAACAGGAAATGTACCCCAAAATCTAAAAACTACCGAAGGATCTGTGTCTATTTATTTCATAGTAAATGATCAAATAAAAGATATTGTACAAGAATACGCACCTATTCAAGAAAACGAATTAATATTTTCTGTAAATTTTACCCCAAAAAGAACACTTTTTAGAATCAACGATACTATAGTCCCAAAAGATGTTGTTCAGGAAATTTCCAAGTTTCTTATAGAATTGCATTCTCAGGAATCGAATATTGCGTTAAGAGATGAGAACTACCAAAACGCTTTGTTTTTCAAAATCTTGAGAGAAAATTTTCCTGAATATTTTGTAACATATGATCTTAAATATCAAGAATATCTAAGACTGAAAAGAAGGTATGACAATTTACCTTCAAATATAAACGAAGTGTTTAGAAATATCGACTTATTGGATTATCAGATAAAAGAAATCGAAGAAGTTAATCCCAAACCATTTGAAGACGATGAACTTTCTGAACGTTTTAAAACTCTAAACAATAAGGAAGAGATTAAAGAAAAAATATATGAGTCGTTAAACATACTAAAAGACAACGAAGTCCAAAATATGGATATTGATATAGGTACTATAGTATTTAATCTATCAAAAATCTTAGGCTTTGGATTCAAAGACGAGTATTATATGGCTTTAAGTATACAAGAACAATTGGATGAACTTTACGACATTTTGCAAAGAAAAGCAGATGACTTAGATTTAGATCCACAAGAATTACAGACTATTTCCGACAGATTAAGCAGAATTATGGAGTTAAAAAGAAAATATGGTCCTACTCTTGAAGACGTACTAGAAAATCTTGAAAAATATAAAAAAGAAAAATCAGAACTAGAAGAGTTAAAAAAAGATTTTAATGAATTAGAACCAAAGATAAATAAACTAACTCAAGAACTTATGCAAGAAAGTCAAAATATCGTAGATAAAGCAAAACCTTTTCTCTTTAACTTAAAAACAAGCATAGAAGATCATTTAGAAGACCTCAATATGGGAAACGCTGAGATAGACTTTAGAATTGAAAAATTAAAGGAACCAAAAAAGGAAAGTGCTCATCGAATATGTTTTCTTTTGAAGACCAATCCAAAAAGTGATTTTTTACCACTTTCAGAAATAGCATCAGGTGGTGAGTTATCAAGAATTATATTAGCTTTAGAAGTTGTTTTAGGGACTAACCATACAATTGACACGATGATATTCGATGAAATTGATTCTGGTGTAGGCCCAAGAATGGCAGACGTTGTTGGTGAAAAACTCAAGGAGCTATCCAAGAACAAACAGATTATTGTGATAACACATATGCCACAGGTAGCCAATTTAGCTGATACACATTTTAAAATTGTAAAATCTGTGAATGAAGATGACATAAATTCAGAAATCATTAAACTAAATCAAGATGAAAAACAAAAAGAAATTAAAGAAATGTACGGAAGTATCATCTATTGAGAGGAAGTGTCTGTGTTGTATAGTCGTGATGAAGTTATTTTAAAAATAATTGAAGAAAAAGGTATTAAAGCAATACCAAACTTGATTGAACTGCTTGAAGATGAAAATCCAGAAGTGAGAGAACTAGCAATGGAAGCTTTAAGTATACTTGCTCCTGAGGGTAAAGACTATCTTCTTAAAGAATTTAAAAAGCGGTTTAGAATGAATCTACAAGATGATGTTGTATTACTTTACCTTGCTGAGTTACTTTCTGATTATAGATGTTCTGAAATAAAAGAAGATCTTGAAACGATGTTCAATAGATTTTCTGATGAAAGGGCATTTCCTCTTATTTTAGAAAATTTATTAAAAGTAACTCAGGATGAAAAATACTTGGACTTACTTAAGACTTACCTAGATGGTGAAGATATTGATGTAGAAGAAATATGTATAATGGCTGTTACTCAATTACCCTCTAAAAAGTCTATAGATATTCTTTTAGAAAAGTATTATAAAACTAGCGATAACTCTCTTAAAGTACTGATATTGGATTCATTAACTAAGATTCTCACAAATGATTTTGATCTAGTTACATACCTAAAAGATAAAGATAACGATATCTACCAAAAACTAGAGTGGCACATAAATAAATATTGAAATTCATACGAATTTGTGGTATAATATAGGTGGATACAAATGTAGACTGACATATGGGGACGTTCCGGATTCGACGGGGATAGGTTGGTTTCGGGAAGCGAGCCGAGGGTCTGCAACCTCGATAAAAAGCAGAACAATTTGAAATGCCGAACAACCAGAATTAGCTTTAGCTGCTGCCTAGTATAGCGCACAGCTCGTCTCTCCTCAAGTTTAAGAAGCCTTTCTTGAGGAATGAGGCGTCAGAAAAAGGCTTCACTTTTTGAGTCTAGTGCTCGGACTCAAAAAGTAACAAAAGGGCACTAGGGAGTTGAGACTCTGTCCGCAAAGTCTCAATCCCCAAAATCTGATTGCGGACTGCGCTCGGAGAAGCCGAGGTCACCTATCTTCGGACGCGGGTTCGACTCCCGCCGTCTCCACCATTTATTTCTTCAATTCCAATAAAAAATAATCCAGAAAGTTAACCGAGGAAAAGTAAGAAAGGCGCTATTTTAGCGCCTTTTTTATTTTTTAGGTTATTTTTGCTTGTATTAATAAAAATACAATCTGCCTGCTGAACTTATGAAACGTTCACAAATTCAAACTTTAAATTTACAAATTTTTTATATTTTTCCATTTTTTGTCACTATTTATATAGTACAATATAATTAGTGATCCTAATTAATTAAACTATTTTGAAGAGGAGAAGGAAGATCAGTTGAAGAACGATAAGTTACAAAGTGAAGAAAAAGCCACAAAGTTATCCCTTTCAAATCCTTTGTTAAAGGAGTCTTTAAGGATTGCAGGTCCAGCTTTTGTAGAACTAGTTTTGTCTACCCTTTTTGGAATGGTAGACATGATGATGGTAGGAAGAGTAGGACCAAGTGCTATAGCAGCTGTAGGTTTAACTAACCAACCTTTCAACCTTTTAATAGCAGTTTTTGCTGCTCTAAATGTTGGAACTACGGCTTTAGTAGCTTGGAATATAGGATCCCATAATATAAGAGACGCGCAAGAAGTAACTAGACAGTCATTGAAAATGGGCTTGATTCTAGGAATTATTTTTAGTATATTGGGAGTAATTGCTGCACCTGCAGTAATTACTTTTATGGGAGCTCAAGAAGACACTTTCCCGCTTGCTACTCAATATTTTCAGATCGTTGGAGCTGGCTTGATATTCTTAGTACTAAACATGGTTATTACTGCAGCTTTAAGGGGTGCTGGTGAAACAAAAATCCCTATGTTCTACAATTTAGGAGCAAACTTGTTTAACGTATTTGGAAACTATGTACTAATATATGGTAAACTAGGGTTTCCAAAGTTAGGTGTAGCGGGTGCTGCTATTTCTACAGTAGTGTCCCGGTTACTTGCTTGTCTCACCGCTTTTTATGTTCTTTATTTTTCTAAAAGAAGTATGTTAGCATTAAAATATTCCGAGGTTAAAGAAAGTAGAGGGTTAGACGCCAGTATTATAAAAAGAATTTTTGCTATAGGTATACCATCTGCAGTTGAACAGTTTGTGATACAAAGTGGATTAATGTTTTTTGGAAGAATTGTTGCTGGATTAGGTACCTCTGTGTATGCAGCTCACCAAATTGGTTTAAATATCAACGGATTAACTTTTTCACCTAGTCAAGCTTTCGGTGTTGCTTCAACAACACTAGTAGGACAAAGTTTGGGTGCCAATGATCCTAAAAAAGCTGAACAATACGCTAATATTATTCATAAAGTCGGATTAATAGTTGCGTGCGGTGTTGGTCTTGGTTTTATATTATTTTCACATCCAATCGCCAGGTTATATACAGATGATTTGGTTGTCGCAGCTATGGCAGGAACCGTATTAAAAATTATGGCTCTAGCACAACCGGGGCAATCTACCCAATTAATATTGTCAGGTGCTTTAAGAGGAGCTGGAGATACAACATTTCCTTTAATTGCATCTCTTGTTGGTATTTGGGGTGTGCGAGTTGTATTATCTCACATCTTCGTAAGAAATCTTGGTTGGGGACTCGTCGGAGCATGGATGGCTATGGTTATAGATCAGTATACACGTTCTTTAATAGTGTTTTTACGCTTCCGATCGGATAAGTGGAAATATAAAAGGGCTTTGACCGTAAGGCAAGAAGAATAGGAATATTTTCATAATGTTTGCTTATTTGCTAGCTAATCGATAAAGAATTGTAAAGTAAGTTACTACTTTTGTATAGAAAAAAGTGTATGATTATTTTAGATTGAGGTTGTGTACCACCATAATTTTATTCTTTTCAGAATAAGGCGGTGGAATAATGAGAGGCAAAAGAGAGAAGAAACTTCATCAAGAAATTAATTTAAAACTTTGTTCGCAAATTGATTTTATTAGACTTATTAAAAATGCAAATGATCATAAAAGTTTGGAAGAATTAGTCTTAAAAAAAGAGGATTTACTGTTAAATAATTTTAGTAAAAAAACGGATTCATATTAAAGGTAGAAATATGGATAAAGTTCCAGTAATAAAAATTGAAAATTTTTCACTAGAAATAAATAATAAAAAACTATTGAAAAACATAAACCTAGAAATTGCACAAAATGAAATTTTTTTAATCTATGGCCCCCGCAACTCTGGGAAGTCTCTGTTATTAAGATCAATAGTTGATCTTAATAACGAGCTTTTCAGGAATATTAGAAATAGCGGGGCAATTTTATTTCAAGGCGAAAGTATAGAAAATCTTGAAGGACAATATCTTCGTTCGCAGATTTCTTATTGTGAACCTACATTTATAGAAAATATTAACTTTTTAACGTTGAGCGAAATCTTAAATCTTGCTTTAGGTTTAAAAGCTTCAGACATCACAAAAGAACAGTTTATTATCTTAGAAAGACTTAATTTGTCACATATTTTTGCTGATATAAATACTCTAAAATTATACGAACATTTTGATAAATGGACAATAGGAGATAAAATTTCATTCATAATTTTCTTAAATATTGCTAGGAACCCTCAAGTTTTTATTTTTGACTCAATTCTTGATCACTTGGATGACTTTTTACTTAACGATATCAAAGAATTTCTTTACGAAACAAAAAAGGACAAAACTCTTATTATTTCTACCCGGAACATCAGATTATTTTCAGATATTGCTGAAAAAATTGGGTTTATAGTAGATGGAGAACTTTTATTTACAGGTAAAATCCAAGATTTCATGTTAAGCTTTCCAGGATAAGCTCTTTCATTCAACAAATGCTTCGATTAATCTTTATTGTTGTATATGCTTATTATATTATCTTTGACTTCTACTACATAATTTTTTGTTTTGTAAATTTCTTTTGGAGAATAATCAGGCAAATCTAGAAACATATTGTAAACATTTCCTTCTTTGTATATGCCACCTGTGAAATCGATCTTGTAGCTGTTTAAACCAAAAGTTGTAACTTGAATATAATTTGAAGTCAAGACAATAGATAAAGGTGCTCTTCCTAAATCTTTATTCAACGTTTTATTCCCTAAAGTAAAAAAATGACCAGAACTTGAAATCAAATAAACCGTTTTGTCCTTTTCATAAGCAAAAACAATTTCTCCGTCTATATAGTAAGTTTTACTTTTTTCTTCCATATCCCCATAATCACAATAAAATCTAGATTTTATTATTACAGGCTCATCTTTTATTGGCACCCAAATAGAAAGAGGAGTGCCATAAAAATAAATGCCGCTTTCTAATTCAAAAACTTTTTTTATCTTAGTTCCAACACTTTTGTATAGATCTTGCTTTTGAAGATATACTGTATACAATCGTTCATTAAAATTAGTTAAATCTAATTCTACTTTTTCAAAACCATATTCTATAACTATCTTTGATGGGGGAACTGTAATTTTTACCGGCAACTCAACATCTACCCCATTGATTTTAGCCGACTTTGAACCAGTTATTTCTAAATCTATCCACCTAGTAGGAACAGTCACTATGAATTCACCTAATGGCGGTGTAAACTCATGAGCGTAAATAATATCATCTACTAAAAGATCTACCGTTATTTTCTTATCCCATGGTAAAAAAGCGTTAGTTTGGGTACCTTCAGAAGTTATAATTAAAGAATTATCTGCAATAACAAAAATACTTTTTTGATATTCGTTGAGGAGATTTTGAATGACACGCTCTATATTATCAAAAGAAGTCGATGCTATTTGTCCAAGATATTCTATATTAAAAAATCCTTCTTCATACCCTATTTTCAAGATTGGGTAGTTAGGATCAGGTGGAATAGATACATCTGCATACTTGTATACAATATAAAAAATATCGCCAAAAAAAGTAGCTGGACCATTATATATAAGCCCAACCTTTGTTAGCGCCATTGTTAAACAACTTACTAAAATAACGCAGAATAAAAGTACAATCCTTGAGCAGGAGCGGAACCTGGAGCTAAAGATCGTTGCCTTGCCTCCAGTATAATTTTTATTCTTTCTGGTTCCCATGTACCTGTCCCTACCTTCACTAATGCACTAACCATATTTCTGATCATTCTTCTTAGGAATGATTTCCCTTCAATTCTAATACAAATGAAATTTTTCCTATAATTTAGTATTCTTACCCTATAAACTGTTCTTATAGGATTTCGTTCGTCGTTGCCTGCTCTGAAAGTTGTAAAATCATGTTCTCCTTCAAAATATCTTGCTGCTTCTCTCATCTTTTTTATATCCAAAGCAAACGGCACCCACCATACCCTGTTTCTTAAAAAGATATCGGGTTCTTTATCCACGTATATTAAATAAAAGTATATTCTTTTAGTAGCTTGTGCTCTTGGATTAAAATTGGCTTCCACTTGTTTTATTTCTCTCACATAAATATCTTCAGGAAGCATAGCGTTTAAGGCATCTTTGACATTTTTTTCGGTCATATTATCATTTGGTACATAAAATGAAACAACTTGACCAATGGCATGTACTCCAGTATCTGTTCTACCGCAGCCATAAGTTGGTATCTTCTCCTTAAAGATTATTTCTAAAGATTTTTCCAACTCATCCTGAACTGTTCTAACTCCACATTGACTCTGATAACCAAAAAAATTGGTTCCGTCGTATGCGATCGTTGCTGCAACCCATCTCACAAATTTTCCTCCTAAAAAAATCAAAGTGTTTTTTGCATAATTCCTGTTTCAAGAATTTTATAAGTGATTTGAGATTCATATTTTTTTAATAAATCGATGTTTTTTCTAAATAAACCTTCATAAATCCGTATTAAATACAAATTAACGAATTTGGTAACTCGCTGAGCTATTAAATCTTGCTGATCAAAAGAGACGTCCATAACTATTTTTTCTAGCCAAAAATCATAGCTATTTAAAATGTTGTTTTCAACGATAAGATCATTAAAAGAGGCTATGACTTTTCTTAATCCAATAAATTTTGATATTATTTCAACAAAATCACCATATAACTCTCTTACCATATCAGAAATATCATCGGTATATATTGCTTTTAGCGGTCCTTTCCCACGAGAACCAATCTTCAAATACCTAACAATTCCAGAGAGATCATTATTGTCTTCTTCTACCAAAAAATACCCAATGTAATCGTAGTCTGTTTTTTTGTTTTTATTATTGTTCTTAAGAGTTTTAATAGAATTATCATTGATAACTAAAATATTAGGCTCTTGATAACTAACATCCTTCACTTCCACAAAATCTCCATCTTGTGAAAATAAGAGATAATGAAACTCCATAACAACCACCCCTAACTTTTTTAACTACTATACGTTTACAATCTCAAATACGGCCTTTTCCGCTTCACTTATGAGTCTCTTGGCTTCTTCTTCAGATTCACCATTTACCATGATATAAAATTTTATTTTTGGTTCTGTACCAGAAGGTCTTCCTATTAGTTTCACTTTCCCGTATCTTAATTCAACAACATTTGATTTAGGAAATCCCTCTACACCTTTTAAATAATCTAAAGTCTCTTTAAGTTCGTATTCTCCAATTTTTACAGGAGGTGTCTTTCTCATCTTACTCATTATTCTATTAATTTTCTGAAGTCCAGTAAAACCTTCATAAGTAAAAGAAAGAAGTTTTTCTTCATAAAATCCATATTTTTCTTTCAGTTCCTTCAAATACTCTGTGAGAGTTTTTTTATTCGATAACATTTCTGAAGACATGACTGTAATAAGTGCGGCGGTAATAACTGCATCTTTGTCACGAACATGGTCGTTGGCTAAATATCCATAACTTTCTTCAAAACCAAACAAAAACTTTTTACCTTTCTTTTTGTTCTTTTCAATTTTTTCACCAATAAACTTAAATCCTGTCAAGGTTTCTTCTACTTCTACACCAAATTCTTGAGCTATGGGTTTCACCATATCAGTCGTTACTATAGTTTTCACGATGTAGTCTCCAGGTTTTATAGAAGAATAATCATAAAATTTTTTCAACAAAAAATGAGTTAACATTACTCCAACCTGATTTCCAGTAAAAGTTACGTACTCATCCCTATATTTTTCATATACACCAATTCTATCACCGTCAGGATCTGTAGCAAGAACTAGATTCGCATCAACTTCTTTTGCTTTTATCAAAGCTAACTCAAATGCTTCCTTTTCTTCAGGATTAGGAGACTTAACCGTTGAAAATTCGGGATCAATTTTTGATTGCTCCTCAACAAGATTTACTTCAAATCCTAATCTGGTTAGAATTCCGTATACAAGCTTTAAAGCTGCCCCATACAACGGTGTATAAACTATAACAGGTTTTACACCTAGGTTTGGGTTTAAACTTCTAATATATCCTTCGATTTCATCTAAATAATCGTTAAATATTTCATCATTAAGAATTATTATTTTTTCTGATTTTACACCTTCTTCAAAAGAGATTATATTAACATCTTTAAAATAATCAAGTTTTTCAATCTCATTTGTTATTTCGTTTGCATACTTTGGAACAGCTTGCGTTCCATCAGAAGTATAAACCTTATAACCATTATATTCCGGAGGGTTGTGACTGGCTGTTATTATAATACCACCGTCAGTTTTTAATTTTCTAACAGCATAAGATAAGAGAGGAGTGGGAGCAACCTGATCAAAAATATAAACAAAGATATTATTTGCGGCTAAAACACTTGCTGCTATTCTAGCAAAAAGATCGGAATATTTTCTAGTATCATACGCAATAACAACACTTGGAAAATCTTTATGTTTTTTTAGATAGTTTGCATAACCTTGTGTGGTACGAGCAACTGTATATATATTCATTCTGTTGCTTCCAGCACCTATTTTCCCCCTCAAACCTCCGGTACCAAATTCTAAATCTTTAAAAAATCTATCTATTATTTCTTCTTCATTTCCCTTTAAACTTAAGAGCTCTTCTTTTAATTCAGGATCATCAACATTCTCAAGCCATAATTGATATACTTCAAAAGCTTTTTCAACAACATCATCCATGTCTCGCACCTCCTTTTGTAGAACAGATTATTCTTTTGCTAAAAAACCGTTATTTTTATCATTATAAATTATATCATACCTTTAAAATAAAAATTAGAAACTATTAAAATGGATGATTTTTTCTAAAGGCCTTTTTGGTACATGATAATTGCCTTCTTCATCTACATAATATTTAACAGTTTCATCGTTATCTTCAACAAAAGATTCATGCGCTTTATAACCTAAGGCAATTACTGAATCAATATCATATTCTTCAGGAACATTTAACAGCTCTCTAATATTTTCTCTTTTCACTGAAGCAATAACACAACTCCCTATACCTAATCCCCAAGCAGCTAATAGTATATTTTCAAAAGCTGCACCAATATCGTGACCTATCCACCTTGTTGCACGTGATTTATTCACCAATATAACTATATATGCTGTGGGCTTTTCTCCTTCTTTTGGTGTCCCTTTTGGAGCTATATATCCCGCCCATGATAAATTTTCAAAAACCTTCTCACAAACTTCCTTCTCAGTAACTACTACATACTCTAAAGGTTGCATGTTTGATGCACTGGGTGCTAACCTTGCACAATCAACCAAATCTCTTAAAACCTCTTCAGGTATAGGATCTTGTTTAAACCTTCTGATAGTTCTTCTTTGCTTGATAATTTCTCTAATTTCCATAAGATCAACCTCCTATTTTTGAATTTTACTCACCTATGATCTTTACCAAAACCCTTTTCCTTCTCATTCCATCAAATTCCCCATAAAAGATTTGTTCCCATGGGCCAAAATCTAATTTCCCATCAGTAATAGCAACTACAACCTCTCTTCCCATGATAGTTCTTTTTAAGTGAGCATCGGCATTATCCTCAAAGGTATTATGCTTATATTGGCTATACGGCTTTTCTGGAGCAAGTTTTTCTAGAAAATTTTCAAAATCTTGCAGTAACCCTCTTTCATCATCGTTAATAAACACACTTGCAGTAATATGCATAGCATTACATAACAGTAAGCCATCCTTTATCCCACTTTCTCTTAAACATTCTTCTACAAGAGGCGTTATGTTTATAAACTCTCTTCTTTTTTCAGTATTAAACCAAAGTTCTTTTCTATATGATTTCACTATTAAACCTCCTTTAATCGTAGTTAAAATCATTTATGAATTTTTGTAGAGACGACCTACATGGGCGTCTCATGGTTTTGACCTTTGTAGAGACGAC
>NZ_DAOPSE010000016.1:0-31610 GCF_035349255.1 Defluviitoga sp.
TCAAAATGTTAATTAATCATTCTTGTGACGAAAAGAACAAGTCTGTCGACCCCCCAGGTTTTTTAGCTTATTGGGGGTCGACAGATTTTTAAAATTGCATACGATATTAAAATCCTGTATATCGATTACATTTTTTGTCATTTTTACTTTGTTGTCTTTTAATATGAATATTCAAAAAGTTATTTATTATTTTTTTCTATTTTTGAAAATTTTCTATCAACATTTTTCTTAGTATAATCTTTTCTTGATTTTTTAATTTTATTAATATCTTCTTCTAATTCTTTTATTATTCTTTTAGTACGAGTTATATGGATTATCAATGAAACGTCTATAATTATAAAAGCGATTAGAAAAAATAGAATGGATAAAGCAAATTCAAATTTAAATAGAAAATAAATTCCGATAATTGCAAAGATAATAAAAATAATTAAGGACAAATTATTATCCCACCTTTTTTAATTAATGATGTCATAGAAGGGCTTTTCTATTGACTAATTTATTCTTCTATACCATTTCTAGGGTAAGGAGGAGAAAAGGAGCTTTTCCCTAAATTATCCTTAAATTTGATTTTGAAAATTTATCAAGCTTTTAAAAAATCGAATCATTAAAATATATAATATTTTTAAGCTAATTTATTATTGAGGTAATAAATTAAGTTACTGAGAAGAATTTACGTGATTATTGTTTTCTTAAAGCCAAGAGAACTTCGTACTCTTCAGTGGTTAATTTTGTACCTTGAATCATTTTTGTACATACATTCCATCTGTTTTTGAAAGTACTTTCTTGACTATGATTAAAATTCAAGTTAGTCCTTACTTCACTAATATAATGATCTAACTTTATTATAAATTTTTCTCTTTCATTACTGTCAAGATTGGATTCATTTCTATTGTCAAAAATTTCTCCAAAAGTGTAAAGTAAATTGTTAACTTCTTCAGGTGATCTTAACTGCTTGATTACCTTAAATAATTTAGATTCTAAATACTTTATATCATTAAATTTTAAATCTTTGTTGTTTTCTCTTGAAGCTATTTTTCCTAAAGCCCAAAAAGTATTAATCTTAAAATTTGAATAAATCATTTTTTCTAATAGTTTAATTGAATTCATTGAATATCCAACCTTTCCTAAAGATATTAATGCAGAATTAATTACAGATAGATTATTTGTTGAAGAAATAACATTTATTATATGTTGTTCTACAGAATTATCTTTTGATTTTCCTATAGCTTCTATACATGTTCTAATCTTTGTATTCATTTCTAATTCACTTTTGAAAGCTAAAGTCATAGGAGAAGAATAATACATTAATTTACTCAATATTTCTTTATCGGAATAATTATAATAGTCCATTATATTTCCTAATAATTGAACTATACGAGTAAATCCCGTTTTTTTTGTAGTTGACAATTTATTTAGAAGAATGGGGACAAACTCTTTATAATTTTGAGCATTTAATATTTGTTTTTCAAGATCTTTTATATCTTTCATTAAATATCCCCTACGATATACGTCATAACAATAATCTAATTCTGATAGTTTTCTGATGTAGAAATCGATTGTAGATTTTTTTGGAAGAACATTACCTTTAGGTTTTTTTACATAAATCCTTTGAGTATTTTGTTTTATTTCTTTAACTTGTGATTCTTCATCTATGCCTGTTAGTATTTGAACTTGATATACATTTGATTCATCACCGTTGAGTTTAACATTTACTTTCATTAGTCCTATTTCATCTACTTCAACACTAATACTTATTTTGTCAGTGGTTGATAAACCTTTTTCAAAATTAATTCTTCTAGTAGCAATTCTTCTGTTTGGTGGTTGGGTATCTCTTCTGCTTCCCATATAAAAAGGAAGATCAATGTGAGTTGATCCTTCTTTTTCAACTTTAAACTCGTCAATTTCTTTTGATTTATATGGAAGAACGGTACCTTGAGTAATTAAATGTTTTACTGTTCCATCGACTAATTTGATGCCTATAGTATCATTCATAATTTTTGTAGCTTTGTATCCTCTATGTATATAATAATGAAATACAGAAGCTCCTCTGGCAACAGATTTGTCGGGATCTGTTACAGTAAGTGGCTCAAAACCGAAGAATTCTTTTATTCTTTCTTTTATAAGTTGTAACTTTGTCATTCCCCCATTGAGTATTACAGCATCTATCTTAGGAACTGTTCCTAGGCGTTCATAACATTTATTTAGAACATCTAATATTGGGTATATTATATTATCAACATCTTTGATATTTTCTATATTTTTATAATCATCAAATTCTAAATGATCTGCTAATAATGGAGAGATAATTTGTTTATATTCATTTATTGAAATATCATAATTAAATATCTTTCCATCATAAAGGTTTCCTTTTAATATTTCATAACAAACATTTTTTCTATCTAAACCAAATATTTCATTGTTCTCAATTTTTTTACTCAACTCAATTTTTACTTCTTCTGCAATTTGCAAAAACTGTTTCTCTAACTTATTCTTTTCAATATCTTCTAAAGAACTCCTTTCTATAGAATTTTCGTCTAAATATATTTCCATCAATCTTTGAGCAACTAATTTATCAAAATTGTCCCCACCTAATCTGGTATACCTCGATACAGCATAATCTTCTATTTTAATCTTTCCATCATAGTGTATTTTATGAATTGATACATCAAGAGTTCCCCCACCTAAATCAAAAACTAATACGTTTTTTGATTCATTTAAATCGATTAATGATTCTGGGATCTCACCATTTTGGTGTTTGTTAATAAAATCAAAAATAACTGCACGAGGTTCATCCAAAAGAATATTTTTATATGAACCATCTGATTTTTCAACTAAGAAACCTGCTTTTTTAGCGGCTTCTAAAGTCTCTCTTCTCATATCTGAATCAAAGGAAGCTGGAACAGTTATTATAACATCTTGAGGAATAAATCCAAATAGTTCTTTTGCAGATATTGACATTTGTTTAAGAAGAAAAGATTGAATATCGGAGGTCTTATATTGTTTTTGGTTAAATTCAAAAACTTTTCCCTCTCCCATATAACTTTTTACTGATTTCAAAACTAAATCTGGTCTAGTTACAATCATATTTTTAGCATAATTTCCAATTATTGGAAGATCTTTTCCAAAGTATAAAACTGATGGTAACCTATCATTTTTTATTTTTCCACCACTTTCGTCTATCATACTAATATCAACTATCTCTGTTCTTAACTTTTCATTTGAATCAACTCTTGACCAGGCCATTAAGGAATTGGTGGTACCTAAATCAATTCCTATAAAATACTCCTGAGACATTTGACCACCCCTTATTATGATTTTATTTTTTGCATTTTAAAAATAAAATTTTATCAAGATTTTAGATTCCAATTTTTACAAAACACACTACAAAAAAAGCTCTGTCCAAAGTAAGTTAAAAAACATTCATTTCTAAAGTACCTAAAATATATTTGAATTTTTCTATTCTATTTCTTTTACAACTGGTTTCGAAATTACTTTTCCTTTATACATAATCCCAGTTTTGATTAATTGTAAGTTTTTCTTTTCGTTTTGAAGAAAAGGTTTTCCTAAATATTCATACTTTTCAACTACTTTCTCGTCTGCACATATAAGTTCATTTAGTGTCCCATACTCAGTAACTCCTATGTCATTAAAGAATTTTTTCATTAATTTAATAGTTAATTCCATATATTTAAACTCTTTTGGTAAACTAATTTGTTCTTTTTCTAATTCTGAAAATTTGCTGCAAGCTAAAAAAACGTTACTAATTATTTCTTCATATTTGAAAGAATTCATCTCTTTTAACAAGTTAAATATTACTGACAACTCTGCATTTTGCTTAACATTTTTTAATTCTCTTTTTAACGTTTCATTTTGTATTTCAGTAAATTTTAGAGAAGATTTTAAATCCATCGCCTTATTTATAGTATCTCTATTTTCTCCCATCCAAATAATTCTAGAAGTATTACTGATTATTATTTTTTTATATTTTTCCTTCTCAGAATAAGTTGAATTTTTTCCCTTTTTAATAAAATTTGCAGAAGCTTCCCCCAACACATTTTTGAAAACCATCATTGAATTAAAATAAATCGTTTCTGACAAATATTTTTTTATTATTTTTTTATCTTCTTGAGAAAATTCATCTGTTTCTGATATAAGATAAAAAACCATTGAATAAGTAATTTCTGGAATCCTTCCTTTTTCTAAATATTTATCAATTTCTTGAATATTTTGTTTTATGTTTTCTTTTCTCAAAATATTTAGAAAGTATCGTTCTAATTCTCTTGTTTTATGAAACCAAGTCTCATAACTTTTTAAATCATTAACTCCCCAATTATTTAAAGTACGTCTAATATCGAAGTTTTCTACAGGAGCATTAGTATTATTTTCTATTATCTTCTTATATTTTATTGGAGTAAAAAAGTTTTTTCTCATAGCTTTTAATAATTCAAATAACTGAGCTTTAACTATTTGGCTATTTTTATTATCCTTCTTATCTTTTTGGTATCTCAATTCGCTATTTAGAGCACTAATAAAATAATCTTTCATATTTAGACCTCCTATGTATTAAGGACAGGGCTCTGCCCTCGACTCGCTATAAATTCAAATGCTTCCTTTTAGAAAATATCAATTTCTAAAGTCCCTATCTTAATTTGTAATATTTTTACTAATTTTGAATATTTTTAGCATATTTTTGAGGCTTGTATCATAGAAAATAGGCAAACTTTACAGGATAAAATCCTTGTTCTCATAAGGCCTTCTTTCCTAAAAAAAGCTAATTTTATATGTAATTTAATTAAAAATAATATTCTTTGTTATTTAAAGAAAGGATGAATTCTATATCTTTAAAAAAATTTATAAACAAGGAATATATATTATTCCTATTTTTAGATGAAAAGTCACCATGGACAAAAATTACTTTCTTAGGTTGTGTTTTTTCTATCAAGTTTTTTATACCAATAACATCCGCATGAGTCGCAATTCTATAGAAGTATGTATTTTGATTTCTTTTAAACTTATTTATATATTTTTCTTTTACATACTCTTCATCTCGGTAGTATGATAAAAACAATTTGTTTTTTGAGTCATCCATCATCTCTTTATAATAATAATAGGATCTACTATAAGGCGCCATATTAGCTGAACTTGTTATAACAATAGTTCTAGATAAGTTATTAATTTTTTTATGGAAATTACTTTTTGCTATGTTAATGTTATCGTTAAAAATCGTAATCCCAGATTTTTGGTAGATTAGTGAATACGTGATACATAAACCATCTAAGACAACATGCATATTATTTGGCAGTATACCATTATTTAAATATTTTTTTAGTATTAAAGCAATTTCTTGACTTTTTCCTAATGCAAAAGTGGGTACAAGAATATTTCCACCATTATCAATGATATTTTTTACTCTACGTATGAAATTTAATTCATCAGATTTTCTGTTAATTTTATTTTCAAAATAACCATAAGTACTCTCAGAAATTAAAATATCAACTTCTAAACTTTTGGGTAACTGTTGTGCCTTTACTGCTTCTAAGTCATAGTCTGTAAAGTCTCCTGTATATAATATCTTTCTATCCTTGTATTCTATTAATATACTAGAAGCACCAAGAATATGACCTGCTTTAAAACAAGTAACTTGCAAATCCTTTATGTTGTATTTTTCCCCATAGTAAAGCAAAACAGTTTTTTCCATTATTTTGTTTATTTTTTCCATAAAAAAACTTTCTAACTTCTCATCTGTTTTCTTTAGATTGCAATACAATACCGCCTTATACAATTCAAAGCTTTCAGCTGATATATAAATATTTGCATTTACTAATTCATCTATATAATTAATTAATCCACCAATATGATCGAGATGGACATGAGAAATAAACACAGCATCAATTTCCCAAAGACCATCGATAAAACCTTTGTTAATAAGCGTAAGAAAATCAGGATATACTTTTTTACCAAAGTATCTCTTTCCCATGTCAACAATGATTTTAGAATCTCCTAAATGAAAAAAATAACAACTGGCACCTATTTCATTTCCTCCCGAAACTGGATAAAAAATATTCATATTAGCCTCCTAAAATCACGCAGGCATATTCTAATAATTCTATTTCTTAAAATATTATTGAATTAAGTAGCTATAGTGATAACAACTGAAGAATAAAAATTTAACTTGAAAGATTTTTAAGCGACTATGCTCGCAAGATGTTGAAATTGCATGTTTTTTCTGAAAAAGTCATCATATTTTTTATTGCCATTATTTATAACTATCAAGCTTTCTCTAGCCCGTGTAATACCAGTATAGATAAGTTCTTCTGAATCTTTAGAATTAATTATCAAAATTACAGCATAACTTTCCAGACCTTTGAAACTATGAATTGTTGAAAACTTTATTTGCCAAGAATGTAGTTTAAAGTTAAACTTATAAGCATTTTCTATTCTTTCAACTTCATCACAAAATTTTTTCCACCACTCTTCACATTTCCAATCTTTAGAATAAATTTCCTTTAATTCATTATACAATTCAAATTCCAAAAAAGTCGTATGAGTGTCTTCTTTAAAACTTGTTCTAAATTTATATTCTATATATCTAAGATCTTCTTTAAAAGAGCTTAAAACGCAAACATCATCGGAGTTAACTGAAAGATTATTATATTCATTAATTACTAAATTAGCTATTAAATCATTTTTGTGTTCATATTTGTCATCTATATAATAATAATTTGTAATTCTCTTTTCAAACGGTAATCGCTGATTTTTTGATTTTATCTTTTCATATTCATATTTGTTTCTCAAAAATTCTTTCTGAAATTTATCAGCAATAATTACCAAATTTTCATTTGATCTGTACGATGCGTCTAATGTCTCTATTTTATTCCATTTACCCGGAATATTTGTTTTAACCTTTTTTTCTGAATCTAAGTCTCTTCCATATATATTTTGTTTTTCATCACAAAATATAACAAATTCTCCGTTTTCTTCTAAAAAGAATGACTTTAAAATTACAAACCATTCATATCTATAATCTTGGGCTTCGTCAATAAAAATCGCGGAATACTTTTCAAGCTCATTTTTATGATTTTCGAACAAAGTTTCGTTTGAATAATAATTTTCTTCAAAATATTCTTCTTTTTTTTCTTTATTATAATCTATCGGTGGTGGAATAATATAAATCCCCACTTTGTTTAATTGCATATTAATAAAATAGTGATAATTTAAAACAATAAAATTATTCCAAGGAAATTCTGCTTTAACTTTTGCTATTTTATCTTTTATATAATTTTTCAATGTAATATTATATGTCAAGATTAGTACGGGTTTATTTGTACGTTTATATGCATTTATTGCTCTCATAGCTAAAATTGTAGTTTTTCCCGAACCAACGACACCTTTAATTTTTTGAGACCCTGCTGAACTTTTAAAAAGTTCTCCTCGGTTTTTTCTGGTATCTATTGGAAAATCTTCTCCTTCTTCTAAATAATGTATAGGTGGAATAAATTTTTTAACAAATTTTTTATATAATTCTTCTGTAAAAAGCTGTTCTTGATATTTTTTATTCCAACCTAAGCTATTTAAAAGATCATTAAAATTATTGTTATTTAAAGTATCTTTTGATAATACTTTTATATATTGTTTTTGATTATTATTATCGAAATTAATTCCATACTTCTTTCTTAATTCATAATCTGTTGCTTTACTAAAAAAAACCCCACATTTAACAATTGTATACATTCTTGAATTGAGTGCTTTCATTTTAGCCAAGTCCTCTATATGAAATGAGTAAATATTGTTCTTATAATGTTCAACTTGTGAAAAAGGGGATAAAATTTGTGTATTGTCTTCTTTTAAAAACCATTTAATTTTTTTTAAGTTGCTTTTTTGCTTACTATTATCAACTAATCTATAGTTATTTAAGTCCCAATCCTTTACCGTTATTAAAAAAACTCCGTAATTCTTTTTTATAATCGCTATATCAGGTTTTTCTCCATTTAGAAAAGGTTTATAGTAAACTTCCAAAGAATCATCAGGATATTCCCTCAAAAAATTCAATATATTCAATTCTTCTTCAGTTGGTTTAACTTTTAAATTTTCTATATGTTCATAAGATGGAACTATTTTAGACATATTTACCACTCCTTTTAACTTTTTTAACTTCTTCGGTATTTTCACTGAAGAAAAAGGAGAAGGGAGAAAGGTTCTGCCCTTAACCCATTTATAATTAAAAATAGTGTCTTTAAAAGTCTATCATTTTTTAAGTACCTAATTAAGCAGTTATTGTTGTTAAATAAATATTAAGAAAAATATTTTAAGACAAGTGCGACGTAAATAATATAATTTACATTTAACAAGAAAATAAAGTCTCTCTTATCTTGGGAAGGAAAAGACCTTTTTAAAGCACATTTAGTAACATTATATATAAGTTTGGGTAATGTATGGAACCATATTAAGGCTTGGAAAACCACGTTCCAAACTTTCTTTTCAATGAACAAATAAAATTATTATATAATTTTAATAATTAAGATAGAAATATCGAAAGTTATCTTGGCTGGATCATACCTTTTAGTGAATAAATAAATGATGTTTTTTGTTCTCTCTAGGGCAGTTAATTTATGAAAAAGAAGAACACAATTAATTTAGACTGTAAAGTCATAATTAATAATGCTGACAGTTTGTCTGTGAAGCTTCCAAAAAAGTAAGAAGAAATACTTTATTATAGAATTATACAAAACTGTTAATATTTTAACATTTAAAATTACAAAAGTCAACCATTATTTTTAAATAACGGTTGCGAATTTATCTAATGCCTATAAAATCTAAATTATTCTTGTTATAATTAAATCTATTTAATCAATAAATTCTGGTTTTATTTTATATGATTTTTAATCAAATTATCAATTTTTTACTAAAAAATTGAATTTAGTCTGAATAGGACCAAAAATTTCTTTCATTTCATCAAATTCTATCATTTTACCTATTATGTAAAATAAATGTTATAATATATAAAAACCGAACGTCAAATATAGGTCGATATAACATAAAACGTCTGTTATTATCGTTATAGGGGGGGAAAAAAGATATGAGTGAGGTAAATTATGACAATTTAAATGACTTTCAATTTTCTCAATTAATTTTTAATCTTAGGAAACAAGGAGAATTAGATAAAGCTGAACAAATTGCTAAAGCAAGGATTAATGAAACCATTAAAAACAAAAATATACTAATTAAGCACACAATAAATGCATATGCTTGGGTTATTTGCTCTAAATATTTTAAAGATGGTTTTGATTTTCAAAAATATAAAGAATTAATGGAATTATTTGAATTCATCAATGTTGAAATTTCTAGTTATTCCTATATTGTTAATTCATTAATAAGATATCTAAAATCTTCGAAAGTAAATCTCAAAGATCAAATGTATTTACTATCTTTAGTTAATCCTGCACTTCTTAATAACGATCAAAATCCCCAATCAAAGATAGAAGACAATCCGGTAAAGTATGATAGTACTTTAGCTAGATATGCCTCATATTATGGAAAATTATTATTTCAAAATAATAAAAAAGATTTTATTAATTTTTTTAATAAAATTCAACCTTTAAATCCTAATTTTATAAACCCCAAAAACAAATACTGGTACCTTAGTAAATATTACAATTCCATAGGCTTGCAAGGAGAAGTAAAAAGTGCTAAAGCTAATTTAATTTGGATTAGAAACGAACTAAGAAATGGCATAATTGATACTTATATTGGAGATATTGTTTTGAAGATTAACAAAGAGGAAGCTTTATGGTATTATGTAAAATCTGTCAAAGAAGATAAAAATTATAAAATTCTCTATAGATCTTTTTTACATATTGCTTCAATATCACAAGATCTTGGTAATATGGAAGAAGCATTATTATTTTATAATTATTTTAAGAAATTGATTGATAAATACAATTATTCTTTTAAAGATAAATTTATAATAAAAGAATTAGAAGGTACTTCTTTACAATTTTCAGAAAATGAAGTGCATCAAAAACTTGACGAATTATATTTTAAATATATGCCACGAATTCAAGGACAAATAAATAATTATATTAAAAGCAAAGGTTTTGGATTTATCAAAAACTCGGAAAAAAATAAAGAATTTTATTTTAACCATTATAATTTAAGATATAAAGAACAAGTAGACAAAATAAGGGAAGGAGAAAAAGTTCTTTTTTTACCTAATATAAAGTTAAATAAAGATAGAAGAAAAAAAGAAAAATTTTTGTTTAATGCTGAACATGTTGAGTTAATTTAGTATTGATTTTTCTTAAAGTGCATTCAAATGTTTATTAAAACAATTTTATTATTCTTATAACAAATCTGTCGACTCCCACCGTTTTTTAACTTATAGGGAGGTCGACAGATTTTTTACTTGTAAAATGTTAACGCTCTTGCTAAATATCCTAAAAAATTTAGCATTTCATTTTTTGAATATTTATTTTTTCTTACCTTAACAATGTTTTTCAGCATTTTAAAGGTTTCATCATTTCCTATTAGGCTTTTATCCATTATACTTTCATTTATAGATAAAAAAGAATCTACGTCAAAAATTTTTATGTAAGACATATATTTCTTAACAACATTAATTGTAGTATTTATTTGTTGTTCTGAATTTAATTTTTCTAAAAATTTTTTTGCTACTTCTTCAGCATCTTGTATAATTTCTTTTTTCGATATCATATTTGAAACACACCTTCAGAATCCTTTATTATCTTTTGTAAATTTTCCAGATTTTTTTTGTGCATTTGTGATTTGTATTTGTTAACGCTCTTAAAAATCAACTTTACTAAGTCTTTATCTTTTATTATATTTGGAGACACGTCAAAACTATGTTTAGGAGTAAGTAGTCGTTCTGGAATAAATTTTACCGATCCCATATCTAAGTTTTTACCTCTTCCAATTTTCAGAGCAAATCTATCCTTAGGTGAAAATCCCATAGCTAAAAATAACAAACCAGCTTCTTCATTTTTTAGCCCATTTAATAGTATTTCAAAAGTAAACGCGCTTCCGGGAGGTAAAACCTCAAAATTAACTTTTCTGTCTAATTCTTCATGTTTTTTATGACTATACAATCTGATTTTATTTTCACGAGTTAATTTGTCTGCTTGACTCCATTGTAGTTTTCCAACTATTATTTCGGTTTCAACATCTTTTTCATCTATTATAATATCTTTGAACATTATTCTTGATGTATATCCCATATATCCCGTTATCGAATTAACAAGATCTAATTTGTTTTTATCAATTCTTTCTTCATCGTCATAAGACATACTAAGTGCTTGCATGTATGTTTTAATTGCACCCTTTAGTTGTGAACCTGACAGTACTATTTTTCCAGCTTCCCTGTGT
This sequence comes from Defluviitoga sp., assembly GCF_035349255.1. Taxonomy (NCBI): domain Bacteria; kingdom Thermotogati; phylum Thermotogota; class Thermotogae; order Petrotogales; family Petrotogaceae; genus Defluviitoga; species Defluviitoga sp. The sequence goes on from NZ_DAOPSE010000016.1 coordinate 11,380, forward strand.
AAAAGATATGTTGGCTTACTATTCACTATTGCCAATAGACTTTGGGTAAAACATAATGGTTTTAAAGCTTGCATTTTTCCAATTAATACTCCAGAGATTAAATTAGGATTTGCATATTTCTCAGAATGATTCAGTATTTCTTTAGTTCCGTTAGTGGGTTCTACTCTGTTAACATAATAATATCCTTTAGGAGATTCTTTATTTTCATAAGATTTATTTACTGAACTACGATATGACATTATTTATCATCCCCTTTAATAAATCCCATTCTAAAATAGGCAGGATAGTCATCTTTCTTTTTTCCTTTTGCTTTATTATTTGGCAGTCCTTCTATTGTTTCATTTAGATATAATACTTCATTTGGTTCGATTCTTTCTAAATCATATATTTCTTCTCCATAATTATGTATATAATCAAAATCTTTAGAAAATACTCTAAAATAGAAATCATTAAAATTGTTGGATTTTAATTCATCATAGATAGTTTTTGCTTCTTCAATAGTTTTATATTCGTATTTAAATACATTATAATCGTTGTATATGATTTCACATTTTTTTGTTTTATCAAAATGATTTAATATTGGATTCATTCTATCACCAGCTTTCTGGCAATTTTGTTAGCATTTGCTGAAAGTAATTTTCTATAGCTGCTTTATCAGTAATAGTAATCTTTTGTCCAATTAGATCTCTTTCTTTAAAGGCATTTTGAAAGTCAAATTGAACATTATTATCTTTAAATTGTCCATCTTCAAATTTAGTAAAGGTAATTGCTTTTTCGCTTTTGGAATTAATAACTAAGGCTTCGATTTGTATATCTAAATTTCCTAATCCTCTTGATTTCTTTCCACCGACTTTTACAAAACCATCTTTAATATTATTTATTGTCTTATATATCAATAAAACTTGCCATATTTCGGGATTTTTTAGTAGGATATTGCCATAAAAACAGCCTCCAGTTATAACTTCATAATCGTATAGGGCGCCTTTTGATGTACTTCCTGTAAACCTATCAATTTTAATACCATTTCTTATCGAAGTGTACTTTTCTATTTCGTCAATGTGTTTGATTTTTTCTTCATCAGATTCATCACTTTTAAAAGGAAAAAAATCTTCAAATCTGACGACAGAAGCCATTTTCATATTCCCAAATGTTTTACAACTCGGGCATACTGAAGGATAAATGTCTTCTGATTTTTCTAAATTGTTATTGTTATTTATATCTTTCCCACAATCTTTATCCTTTCTATCGCCCTTAGCTAATTCACAAACTTCTTTGTTTTGAGATTTTAATAAGGCTTCTGCATCTGATCTAAAAACTCCTTTTAATGAACTTCCAGGAATGTAAACAGTTCTTCCCCAAGGGGTACTTATTCTAACAAACTCTGCATCAGAAGCTATTGGAGTTATATCAGTATCTCCTGCTCCAATATGAAAACCACTTCTTGGTACTATCTTTAATTGAAATTTATGAAAATTACGTATTGTTTTAAACATTTGTTTCACCAACCTTTGCCAATCTTTCTATAGACGCTTTTTTTAAGTTTTCAATTTGATTTTCATTCAATGCTTTTGGTTCAAAAATTCCTTTTGTTATGTCATCAAAATTTAAAGATTTAATGTTAAATTGAAACTTTAATTTTCCTAAGCCAGCTGATTTTTTACCTCCAAATCTTATAAGTCCGTTATTTATCATATCGATTATAAAAAGTATGTAACCAACTTGATAATCTTCAACATTTTCCATTAATAACTCTGTTTTAAAAATTGTTCCTGATGAAACAATTTCATAATCATATTTTGCCTTAATTGCAGCAACTTCTGTGTCTCTACGAATCTTTACTCCATCTCTATAGTTTATATTTTGTTGTTTTTTATCTGCCATAGCATCGCTAAAAAATACCCTAGAAGAAAAGGAGTTAGAACCAAATAGATTGCATACTTCACATATGTTTTTTTCAATATGAGAAAACCAGCTATCTTCATTATCAAACTTTTTTCTATCTTTTGAATTTATGCAAGGATTGCCTCCAACTTCATCACATATTTTTACATTTTTCCCTCTTAGTATTTGTTCTAAATTAGATCTAAATACACCTTTTAATGAAGAACCTGGTATGATGGTATTACCTTCTGAATCTTTTAATACAGAGCTGTCTATATCTAATGGCGATAACCCTTCTTCCCCAGATCCTATATGTATTGGAGTTTCTGCGGTGATATATATATCAAAAAAATATTTGTTCTTAAATGTGTCAAAAGGAATCATTAATATTGCCTCCTTTTACCTTTTTCTCCTTGAGCATCGTCACTTTTATCTACAAATTTTTTGTATCTTGCCATATAACCAAAAAAATATGCCAAAGCTTCAAGATACTTTTCTTCATCACTAAATTTATTTTCCATTTTTGTTATTTCGTCTAAAACACTTCTCAAAAAGTTTTTTTCATGACCTGGTGCTCTACCAATTTGATAATGTAAATAGTTAAAAAATTCTTCTTTACAATCTGCTTGGCTTGCCATAGATGCGTATTTCCTAATTTGGGTATCGTTAATTATTTTTCCACGTGATGTGTCTATCAAAGATTGCATTCTATTAATTATATATTTTTTCTCATCACCAGTTAAAGCCATTTTGCACCTCCTGATTAATTTTTTTACTCGAGTTTTAGAAATATGGTTTTTAAAGTGTTTTAATTTTTGAAAAATCAACTACTAAAAAACTTCCAAAACCACTTCCAGTTCTATGGCCTAAACCATCCAAAAACATTTGCCAAACTTTATCCACGCAATTAATATCTTCGGATTCTAAGATAATAACAGCTCCCGATTTTATAGTTTCATATGCGGTTTTTATATTATTTGTTCTGACATTCCATGAAGTAAATTTATCTTTTCTGTATATTTGTTGATTTATTTTAAAACCCTTATCCTCAAATATTTCATCTAAAGTTTTGTTGACAGGGATTATAAGATCAGAGGTAAGTAATAATGGTATATAAACTTTTTCTGGTTTAATATAACTATTAACTACGCATGTAAAACTGTTAATATTTTCTTTGAATTTTTCTTTTAGATCATCCAGAGGCAATATTCTTGCCTTCATTTTTCCAAAACCTCTTGTTTTTGAGTTCCCTATGGTTATATAATCAATTTCTGATAGTGCTTCAAAATACTCTTTTTTTGTTGATCTGATAATTCCTACCATTTTATCGTAATATTCTGTAATATAACTTCTCATTTCACCTGACTTTGTAGCCCTTGTCTTACGAGAAACGGCTGTTTGTGTATATTGCTTTGTGTCAGATTCTACAGAAATTATTTTATGGTTAAAATAATCGAGATAACCCGAGGCATTCTCTAGTCTTTCTCCTGTTAATGAAATATCTTCTAATGATATTCTTAATTGTTCTTTGTTTATTTCTTTTTCGATTATTTTTGGTATTGTTAAATCAAACAATTCTTCTGGATTATCTCGATATTTCTCTTTCATAGTGGTAAATGGAGTAGGAGCAACAACTATTTCTTCTTTGCTAGGAAAAAGAGTAGGGAATTTTACTTCTTCATTAAAAATTATATTTTTAAAATATGGATTCTTAGCTAATTTATTTGCATACGCACCTCTAACTGTTTCACCGTTGATAATTTTTGATGATTTATACATATATTTTTTCGATCGTTCCTTTACTGTTAAAAATGGTTCTAAGGGTTCTAGAACTAATAATGCATAATTATCGTATATCTTTTTGTTCGTTTCTTGATTAACTTGATTATTATCTTCATATTCAAAGAATATATCAACGGAGCCATAACCAGCTGATTTCATTCCTCCAATTTTTTTTACCAATGATGTTAATAATTCCAATAGTTCTTTTTCTCTGTCTGTTAATTGTTCATCAAAATATATGTACCCCTCTAAAACATTGCCACTAGATAAGGCATTTGTACTGTATAGTCTTTGATATGAACTTGTTCTGGTTTTTCTATCAATAACTACATGTGTTTTTTCTACATAAGATGGATTATAGCAAACTAATTTTGAAAATTGCAATTTTCCCATTTTTGTGTGAGATTCTCCAAATAAATCTGAAACTTCTTTCTTATAATTTGGCAATGTATCTGCAGTTTCTCGAAACGCACCTTTTAAAGCAGAACCTGGAATGTATGAAGTTCCATTTTTGTCTCTTTTTTGCGATTTATTCCAAATTCTAGAAAATTCCTCTGAAACTAACAAAGGGGATTTGGTTTCTATCTTTACTTTAATCTTCATTGTTTAGCCCCCTTATCAATAAATTTTAAGAGATCTATAGAGCTTAATACTCTTGTTCTACCTTCTTCTGGGAAAAATACTGAATTATATAATTCTTCATAATTACTCAAATTTTTGATGTTTTTTGTAAAAAAATAATTTACGTTCAACTTTGCAACAGGAGCTATTTCATTCATTAGTTTGGCTGCTTTTTGTAAGAATGTAACTTCTTCATTGCTTAATCTTTTTAGTAGATTATAGTAGCGTTTGAATTCTTCAAACTCCATTGCTTCTCCAATTATTTCTTTAATTTCTTTGTTAGTGCCAAAATACTCAGTAGTTTTTACTTCAGTACTGTTACCCCAAAGTACTCTCGTAGCAATATAATTTTTTTCTTTTTCACCTTTTTGAAAATTATTATAATATGCAGATTTTGCTTCTTTAAGTAAAGAATTTGAAGCTTCAAATATAATCTTTAAAGGCATTGTTTTTTTACAAAACAATATAGAACCACAGTAACTTATCCCATTTCCCTTTCCATCAATGTTCCTAAATTCTTTTGTCAGAATCTCGTCCAATTTAAAATAAATATCTATTGCTAATCTTGAAGGAACAAACAACATAATGTCATCTCCACCTAAAATTGGTGAAGCATATTTATCCTTTAATTTCATTTGTTCTATTACCTGATTAACTGCGTTTATTGACGCTCTTTCAATATTTTCAGAAACTTTTATATATTCTTGATCTGTTTGTATTCTTGAATACAATTTCCCTAAATTATTACCATCTATGTATATTACCCCAAGCCAATCTGATAACTGTTCTTCATCCGCTTTTGTATCAATTTTTAAAAGCGATGATGCAAAATGATCTTTTTTAATTTTTTCTTCCCCAACTTCTATCTTCTTTTTACAAGCTTCACAAATTCTAATTTCTCCAGGTTCATTGATATCAGCAGCCACTGGTAAAGTGTAAAAAGCCGGATAGGTATTGCAAGATTCACATATATGAAATTCTGGCGTGATTCTCTTCATTTCTATTTGTTTTGAGTTCTTTTTTTCCCTCATTTTTGAAGCTAATAAAGAGAAGAGTCTATAAAAACTTGGTTCCTTAGTAAGGTTGTTGAACTTAATGCCAAACTGTTGTTCTAATTTTTCTTCTTCTAATTCTTCTTTTTTTAGTCCATAAATTAATTCCGAAGGATAAAAATCTACAGAAGAAGTAGTTAAAAAACCTCCAGGCACATTTTCTTCAAATGCTTTTATTAATTCTTGCTCTATCCTATGTAATTCTTCACTTAAAACAATTGCTAATCCTGTTCCGCCTACTGCATGTATAACATAGGAATTCTCATTTTCTAGGAAATTATTGGCTATGACGTCAAAGTCTGAAACTAACTTACTGGCACCTATGATAGCCTTAAACTCAGAAGAACTAAATACATAATTCTTTATACTGTCTACATCGTAAGAAAAAACACTTAAAGGTTTTCTTGGAAAGTATCTATCATTTTCAGCCCAATCTGCTGGAAGATCGGGATAACGTTTTTTCAATATTTTACAAATTTTTTCTTTACTAAAAATCTCAGGCATAGTTCACCTCCTTAATTTTTTAATTTATACCCACTTTAGAAATTCCAAAATCCTTATTATATGTATATTTTAGCGTTGATTCTTTTACAAAATATCTCCCTGCTTCTAGTCCTTACTAATTACTAATTTCTAATTTCTTTACCTTTTTCGGTACTTGTACCGAAGGAGATGGGGAGGGCTCCGCCCTGGACCCAATTTAAATTCAAAAGCTTATTTTTAGAAAAATCTTCGTTTCTAAAGTGAGTACAAATTAATCTCAAAAACTACTGTTTACAAAATCGTATATTATTTCTTTGGCCAGTATCATTTCTTCATTGTTCCGTGCAGTTACTTGTATTCCAAGATCAAGTATACCGTCATTTGTACATATAGAAGCTTTTATTTCATTTCCTAATATTTTAACTTTGCTTTTCTTGCCTGAACGTTCAGCAGTGCTACTGCCTTTTACGTATACTTTTTCTACAAAAGGTAACTGTTCAAATTTTTTGTTTATGTTATATTTAGCAATAATTTCTTGTGAATGTGCTTCTACCTTTGATCCTTGAAAGATTAATTCTTTACTTCTTGGCAGTAAAGAAATTTGTTCTTTTTTTGATATATTAAAATAGTGTTTTGCAGATTCAACAAATACTTGTCCCATAGGATTTAATTCGATATATTTTTTTCTGTCTATGGATTGTATGTCAAATAAAGGTATTAATTTTTCATCAATTGTTTTATATTGATTTTTAACATCTTCGTTAAATTCAATAAAACCTTCTTCATCAAATTGATCTATAAAGTATATGTAATCTATGTATAGTAGATAGTCAAGACTAAGGGGTAATGGTGGAAGTTTTATAACAGCAGGAAATCTTTCAAAGAGATAATAAACTGGGATATTCATTCCTTGACCTAAGGCAAGAGCAAAAGCAATTTGAGCTTTGTAACCTCCTGTTGCATTAATTATTGTTGAAAATCCATGTTTTTTAAGTATCTCAGCCATATTTCTAACTAAGTTTCTTAAACCATACCTTGTAAATTCTTCTTTTCTTTGATCATCTAATTTTTCAGTTACTTTTACTGTCACTCGCTCAAAAGAATTATTTTTTGAATTTTCAAAATAATATTTTAAGATTTTTCCTATCTTCCTACCGGTCTCGGTGTCAGATACTAAAAGATATAGATTTTTCATTTCATCAATGTAACCTTCTTTAATTATACTTTCTATAGAATTTATCTCTGCTCCTAATAATCTCTCATCTTCCTGTATTATTTTTGGATTTAATAACATCATAGCTAAATCCTCAAGTCTATTTGAATCATATAATGATTTATATTCTCCTTGCTTCTTATTAATATTATTTTCTAAACTCGCTCCAACAGTTGAGATCAAAGTATCTTTCAATTTATTAAGCCCCCTTTTCTAATATTTTTTATTGTTAAATTTTTTATAAAATACGCTATAATTATAATCCATACTAACAGTGAATTTTTTGACTTTTTCGCTACGTTTTGCAAAAGAGTGGCCTCTGCCCTGTGCCTACTTTAAATTCAAAAGTTTATATCCTTTACACTCTTTTAAAAAAAGCTTTATAAACTTCGATTTACTTAATTATATAGGAAAGAAATTCTGTATATTTTTTCTTTTTTTGAAGATAACGCCAAATGTTTTCACGAGCAAAAACTGACCATTTTTTTAAAAAAATATTAATGTACTTTGGTAGCTAAACGAAAAAACATGAAAAACCCATCTTGAAATATTTAAATTTTTTTAAAAGACTAGAATTTTAAACAAATGTTTAATATATATTATCATATTTATTAATAAATTACAATTATTACTTTTTTATTTTTTGTTATAATTTCTTTGAGGTGATATAATGAGACTTTTTATTAAATTAAAATTCGACAGATTAACATTACCCGTTTATTATAATCACATTCAACAGGCATTAGTATATAATTGGATAAATGATACAAATTATCAATCATTTTTGCATGATAGAGGTTTTACGACAGATAAGTCTGCCTTTAAGATGTTTACTTTTTCTAAATTCTACGGAAACTATGAGTACAATAATGAATCAAAATCAATTACGTTTAAAAATCATGTATGGTTTACTCTTTCATCTCATGATGATAAATTTCTGGAATACATAATTGATAAAATATTGTTTACCGAACATTACTCATTACTCGACCAAGAAGTTAGAGTAAGTAACATAAAGTATGATAAATTTTCTCCAAATGGTGGACTAAAAGTAATTACTAAATCTCCAATAACAGCTCATGTTTCATTTAAAATTGGAAATAAGACAAAAACTCATTACTTGTCTCCTTTTGAAGAAGAATTTAACAATAATATCCGAATAAATCTGATAAAAAAATATAAAGCTTTTTATGGAGTTGAGCCAGAAGATAATAATTTTTTTATTACACCTATAAATAACAATGTTAGAATGGTAATTTCAAAATATAAAGGTTTTGTCATCAAAGGTTGGGATGGTGAATTTTATATTTCTGGTTCTGATGAATTATTAAAAATAGGTTATGACGCAGGAGTAGGAGCTAGAAATTCAATAGGGTTTGGTTTAGTAGAACGATACAACCCTCGTTAAAATTTATTTATATAATTATAATCCTAATTCAATTCCCTTAAACATCAATTTCATCAATTATTTTTTCAAACATTTTTATTTTTGCGTCGGAAGTTAACGATTCTTCTTTTATAATACATTCTAATACTTTCATTTTTCTATCGAACATTTTAGATTTTTCTTTGTTGTACTGTGTTTCTTGTTTAATTTTTTCTAAATATACCTTTGTCTCACTATTAATTCTTTCAATCACAACTTTCGAATTTTGTACACATTTAATGCGCTCAGTTTCTAATTTCTCTCTAATTACTTTGCTTTGATACTTAACTTTCTCTTTTTCATAACTATATTTTAATCCTAGTTCTATTGTAGATAAAGTTGATTTAATTATCCCTAAATTGCCTATAACTTTGCTTGTAGCATTTTCATAAACTTCCATACTATTGGTTTTGTCTTCAACAATAATGTATTCAGGTTTATTTTTCACTTGAACACCTCCTTTCCTAAAATTCATTATGTACTCTAAAAATCTTAAAATTTTCAATTTAAATTTTAGGCTATTATCTATTTCTTTTATTTTTTGGTATTTATTATTTATACCAAAGAATAGGAATGAAGATTTGACTTTGCCATGTTATAAATCAAAGTCTTTATTTCTAAAGTCCCTATACTACTCATGTTATTATTAGGCAGTTATTATTTTCTTCCCTTAGCTATGTAATTTCGATAATACCAATCAATGCCTTTTTCTCCACAAGTATTTTTAATTAAATACTTTAATTCTGATGTGTTTATATTATTTTGAGTTAGATAATCATAATATTGATTTTTAATTTCATAATATTTGTAAATTTGGTTTTTAGTTTTCTTATACATTTCTATTAAAGTCCTTTTTTTATCTCTTAATTCTCTATCAAAATAACTGATAGAATCAATTTTTCTATTTATTTCATTAATTTCTTCAGATATATTTTCTTCTAATTCTTTTAAACTTTCAATTTTATTTTTACATTGTTCTTTTTGATCCCAAAAAAAGTTCGATGCTATTACTGATTGAAAATGTAAATTAATTAATTTTTTAAAATAAATTTCATTGTTTATATTTCCCTTTAATCTCTCTATTTCTTTACTTGCATCTTCAACTTTATGATATTCTCTTTTCACTGTTTCAATGTAGTTATCTTCAAGTACTTCCTGTATGAATAGATTTGCAAATATTGATGCAGCTACAATCATACCAAAAGCTAATATTGTCATTAGAATCCTCCTTTCTATTTTACTAATACTCACGTTAAAAATCATAAAATTCATATTCTATAATAATTCTCTTTATTACTGGCAAGAAAGGAAAAAGTTATAAAATCAACCTGTTATGAATTTCAAAGTCATACGTTTCCTTTTTATTTAATCATCATCAAAATCTAAAATGCCTCTAATAGCTACTAAACCTGCAATTAAATCATCTGCATGCCCTAGTACAGGTATAAAATCGGGGATTACATCAATTGGACTTAATATGAATAGTACAATAAAAAACAATACAATAATTTTTACTATTTTCTTTAAATTGATATTTCATCTTCTCCTTTCTCTTTATATTTTAAATGGAATTATTGATTTAGATGAATTATTCAAAAGAGTAAAAATTTTCCAACCTTGTAAAATACTTATTCAAAACATACTTGTTTATATTCAAGTTATTAGCAGGCAGTTATTGTTTTAAAATCATCCCAAATCCCCTTAAAGAAAACTTACAGAAAAGCTAATCCTAAAGAATTCATAATCAGAACAGATAACGGACCTCAATTTAAATCAAAAGCAACTGAAGCTTTCGTAAATGAGATAGTTCTTTGAATTATATGGCACTAGGTGAATTTAATAAGATGTTTGAAAACAATTCAGATACTTACATTAATTCAAAAACTATTTTTGGAAAAAATGAGATTTTCTTATTTATTCTCCAATAACCGGGCGTCAGTCCATATATTTCTTTACAATATTATTTACATTTGTAGCAATAATTAATAGCTTAATGTGATAAAATATTCATATCCAGTTAAAAATTAAGGAGTGAATTTGTTGAATAACGAAAAAGAATTTAAATACCTTCTTGACAAAAACACTTTTGGCAAAATTATAGAATCACATAAATATTCTAAGGTAGGAATTATTCAATGGTATGTAGAAGAAGAAATGGATATTAGATACAGATTAACTTTAAAAAAACTACCCACTGGTTTTTTTCAAGAATGGACAATTACGGAAAAAAGTAACACAAATGACAAAACGGTAAGAAAAGAAAATGAAAGATCAGTTTCTCCAGAGGAAATATCAAAAAAATTTTATTATTTTGAAACTTTTAAGACCATTGCCAAAGTAAGATACATTTTTAATGATGACCCTGAAATCATTATAGACGAGTTTTTAACCCCATTCGAAAATATAAACAACAAACCCTTGATTGATTATCTTATGGAAATAGAAGAAAAAGAAATAGTCAAAAATGATAATTTTGATAATTATTTAGAAAGCAATAATTATCCTCTAAATAATCTTGTAAAAATAATAGACAGTTATGAAGATTTCAAAAATAAAAATTTAGCTAAAATCATTGAGTGGCAAGAATATAATTCTAAATCAAAAAATACAAAGAGCATTTTTGATTTGATAAATTTTGTGAAAAATAAATTAAAGGGAAATATAACTTTAGTTATGACTCAAGGAATATCTATTAAAAATCAAGGAGAATTTAAGAGTCAATATGAATCAATAGTTTCAAAATTTAAAGAAAGCAAATTTGATCAGATAAAATCACTAGACATTAGTCCTGATATATGTGCAGAAATAGACACTTACAATCTACTATTAAAAAACGGATACAATATTAAAAACCTCTATCTTCTAACCCCTGGTCCTTTTCTTTCAAAAGATAACTCCTGTCTAGAAACCAACCATCCCTATTTCCAATCAGATATTTCTTTTGTCGGTGCTCTTTTAAAATGTATTTTTGAAAAAAAATATGGTTTAAATGTTAAAACCTATCCAATAGAAAGTAGTTCTTCACAATACCTTTTTGAAAATACATGGGATATACTCGATGAAATTTTAAAGAATAAGGCAAAAGATGAGGTAATAGTAGATGTTACCGGGGGATATAAAAATTTGGGTTTAGTTACGGCTATTTATTCAATGTTTAAAAATATTCCATTTTATTATAAATATCAAGAAGGAAATATTGAGGAATTTCCAGCGTTTGGATTGGATTGGGATTATGACTATTTTGATAGAATATACTCAATAATAAACGCCTTAGAATTTAATAATGAAGATAAAAACAATTTAGATATTTCTCAATATTTAACATTAAATTATGATATTTCTGCACTTTTTATATATGATCCTGAAAAAAAGGGTTTAAAACCTTTTTACCCATTAAATAGAATATTAAACGATTATGAAGATAAAAGAGAAATACCTTTTGGATTTGGAGAAAATCTTCTGAGTATTTTTGACATTAAAGACAATGAGAAATCTCAAGATAATCAACTAATTAATATGAAAAATTATATTGAATACATGATTAAAACAAAATGGTCTAAGCAATGGATAGGTGATCTAATACCCGAGACCGTCGAACACTCTCAACGACATAGCAAAAGGCTCATGGATTTTACTGCGAGTTTGATAAATATCATTGGTGAAGATAATTTTCTACCTGAAGAAATAAAAGACAAATATTACTCTGATACAAATATTACTTACAAATACATTTATTATTTTATTTTGATTGTTTCGATAAATATTCATGATCTTGGGCACACATACTCCAAATATAGACTTAAAGATGGAAATTATATATATTTAGATAATTTCCCTTCTATGATTAGAGATCTACACAACGAATTAACTGTACAATTAATAGAAGAAGAACAAAATAACAAAAATATGTTTGGAATTTTAGAAACTAACAAAAAAAACGATAAAATTAGATACGATTTAGATAATATTTTTGGAAACAATAAAAAAGAAATAATCGAGGCAATCAAACTTGTTTGTAAATACCATCGAGGTTATTTGCCTATTGATAATACTGATAAAGGCCATAATTCCCAAAAATTATTTGTAGAAACCTTTAAAATTGATACAATCCCTTTAGAAGCTCTTCTGTATTCTACACATTCTCCTATTAACGACGATCTCTTAAAGAAAGTTATCATTCATGCTGCAAGATGGCTAAAATTTATTGATGGAACAGACGTTCAAGCTGATAGAATAATTACAGATGCACATCATAGAGCTCGACTTAATCGAACAAAATTTGAAGCATTAACTTTAATCGATAAATACAAAAATAATTATTGTAATGCAGTGTTCTTACAAGAATTACAAAAGTTAAAAAATGAAATAGAGCTAATTGATGTCGAATCATTAACTTCAGAAAACTTAGAAAAACAAAAAGAGTTATATATTAAAATAGAAAGCATCTGCAAAAATTTAGAATCAGAAGTCTATAATTTTGTAAAAGCAAAATTATTAAAACCCGAAATAGAGTACAATATTAACTCTTCTGAAATGGAACTATTAGATACTATTGCTTTTAAAGCAAGTCAGTTTACTCATTTTGAGAAACATAGAAGTGTAGCTGCTATATACCCTACTTGGTTAGAGTGGGATAATCAAAATATGTTCGATATAAAATTACACCTAAAAATTATAAAAAATAAGATGAATAATGCAAACTTTGAGATTCACGAAAAAGTTATTGAAGATATAAAAAACGATATAAACAAGGAACTGGAAGGTGCAAATATTTCTTTTGGTGGTAAAAAATTGAAACTAATTTTTGATGAAGATGAGGGACAAAATGATAAAACAATATTATGAACATTTTATGATGGATGATTGGTCAATAATTGTAAATAATTATCTAAATTATATTATCACTAATTTAGAAAAAAACAAAAAGATTTTGAAATTAAACAATAATACAATAAATACCCTAAAAAACATAAAAATTGCAAATTTTAAAAAAACTGCTGAAACTCTTGAAGATAGTGCAACAAGATCTGGACTATATGATATAGAAATAGAGATAAACAACGTAACATTATGGGCTAACAATATACAAATATTATATCCCGATGAAGATGGATATTTCAAACATCAGAATAGAAAAATATATACACCCTGGGTAATTTTCGATGGCTACGAAATTGAGGAATTAGTCAAAGAGTATGAAGATGATGAAGAAATCCAAAGTATTACTGATAAAAATCTGGATTTAAATACCAAACTAATCATTCCTGGATATTACTTAGCTATTTTAAGCACTATTTTTGGAAATTTAACAGAGAAAAAAACAAAAAGTTCAGATAAAAATGAAATTAGATTTTACCTAATAAATAAACTAGCTGGAAAGATTGGAGTTACAACATACCGGTACTATAAAATAAGTAAGAACAAATTTATGTATAAAAAAATACCTCTTTTTTTTATACCTGACAAACTAAACTACATAGAATATTATTCTAACCCCAGAAAAGTTGTGTACCCTAGTGAAAAAGTCAGCGAAAGTATGAGATTGCCTCATTCATCTCATAGAGGTATCGTTGATTTTCTTGAAACACCTGAATCCGAAAAAATCGGTCTTACGTTAAGCCTTGTCGATTCTGATAACCTACAATACGATATTAATAAATTCCAATTTTTTAACAATTCAGACAAAACCAATGCTGAAGATATACTGTCTTTTGCTACTTACCAAATCCCTTTTATATTACATTCTGATGGTGCTAGAATTTTAATGGGTTCTAAAAATTTAAAACAAGCATTAACACTTAATAAGGCCGAAAAACCTTACATAAAAACTGGAAAAGAAAAAGAAAATATTGGAGTGAATGCACTTATAGCTTATGGTCTTTTTGAAGGATACAACTTTGAAGATGGAATTGTAGTTTCAGAAAGTTTTGCAAAAAGGATGGAAACGATTGTTCGTGAGACAGAAAAATTTAGAGTTAAAGTTACTCCAGCTAAATTTGCAGAAAACGAACTCAATCAATGGACATATAAATTAAAAGATAATATTACTGTAATTTATTGGAAAGTCAAAGAAGGCGATCAAGTTAAATATGGAGATACATTGTTTGAAGTAAAAGGAGAATATTACAATAAAATAAGAAAATTCAATTATACAGGAAAATATACAGCTAAAATCAATAAACTTCCTAAAACACCTGAAAGGCCTTTTAAATGTTTTAATATTAATGATGAACCTTCAACTGAAATTGAAATTTCCATTGAATTTGAAGTAACTAAACCCTTGGAAATAGGAGATAAAATTATGGGAAGGCACGGAAATAAAGGAACAATAGCAAAAATTCTAAATGATAACGAAATGCCAACGACTTATGTAAATGGAACAGAACGAACTTTAGAGATGATTTTATCTCCTTTAGGGATAGTTTCAAGAATGAATCTTGGGCAACTCTATGAGGTCCATTCCTCAATAGCACAACAATTTTCAGACTTTCAAGATTATGTAAATGGAGTCTCCCCTTTTGAAAATGGATATAAAAAGAAGGATAAAATATTAGAATCTTTGCAAAAAATAGGTTCTGACAATTATGGAAGATTTCTAGTAAAATATAAAGATAAAAACTGGTATTTGACGGTTGGGTTTCAATATTTTGTGAGATTAGATCATTGTGTAAGAGACAAAATTCACTTTACACACAAAGCTTCAGAAGGGATAGTGAATAAACAACCTTTAAAAGGCAAGTCAAACAACGGAGGACAAAAAATAGGTGAAATGGAGTTTTGGTGTTTGTTTAGTTATAATAACCTTAATATTATCAACACCTTTGTTAAGGATAAAAACATCGATAAAAATGAACTCGATAAAAAAGATTCTCCTGTAGATTTTTTTTACAAACTAATGAATTATTTTGGTTATATAATAACGCACGATGAATATATGAAATCTAAATTTGAAAACGAAATACCAAACATAATAGATTTTGAAACTGATATGATTATGTTTCTTTCTCAAAAACTTTCAACAAAAACAGAATATATACAAAATCCTTTATTTCTCTATAGTATCCTATATAACAACAATTTTTTTAATGGTGAAGAATCAGAAAAACAACTAAAAAAAATAGTTGAAGATTTTGATGAAATAAAACTATCATGGAAAAAAATTGAACCATTTATTCAAAAAAGGAAAAAATATAGTGTTAAAGAATGCAAAAACGAATATCCGGATTTTTACGATAAGTTTAAACACTACTTAGAAAGCAATTTTAAAAACTACGTAAATAAAATAAATAATGACGAAGAAAGTATTAAAAAAATTTACGACTCAATCAATGAATTAATCTCTTTTATTTCGAACAGTAAAAATACTGGTATTTACAAAAGACTTCTCAAATCAATCAAAAATCTTCTATTATCTAAAGACGGATATATACGATCCCACATGGTTGCTAGACGAATTCACAATTCTGGAAGAACCGTTATTACACCACAACCAAAAGATAATTTGAAATATTATTTAGGTCAAAATATACCTCTTGACATTGATAGCGTGATTTTACCAATTGAGTTTGGACTAGAAATGATTAAAAATCATTCAAGTGATCAACTAAATTTAAAAGATATATTCAAAGCATTACAAGGAGACTATAATAAAAGAATAGAAGTAGCTAAGGCTCTAAATAAACTATACTATAATGGAAATTTAAAAGAAAAATATGTAATCCTAAACAGACAACCTTCTTTACACAGGCACTCAATGCAATCTTTTAAACCCCTATTTTGGCAACATTACACAATCGGCCTTCCAATAAATATATGCGAAGGATTGGGTGCTGATTTTGATGGAGATACTATGGCAGTATACTATCCGTATAACCAAAACGAGGTAATAAAAGAAGAGTTAGAAAAAATGCTTCCTACGAATAATCCTTTTAAACTAGGCAATGGAAGCATAAATTATTCAATAGACCAAGATATGGTCTTTGGTTATTACTATAAAAACAAAGAAAACAAAAAAAATATGCAAAAGGCTTTTTCTATTGAAATCAAAAACATAATAAAAAATTCAAAAAATGACCAGATAGCAACTCTAATTAATAAAAAAATAATTAATGGTTATTTAAAAGATTCCATGGAAACCAATCTAACACTATCAATATATGAAATAGAAAAATACGAAGAAGAAAACAGCATGAAGTATATAACTCAATCAAAATGCAGAGGAAACATAGATCAATACCAACAACTTTACAATAAAATTTCTGATGTTTCTGAAGATTGCTTCCTAAGAGGGGTAAATCTGAAAGATTACTTTAAAGTTGAGCCAAATCAAAAAGGTATAGCTTCAAGAGCTAGACAAACACTCATCGATAAAAAGTTGCACGTTGCTGAAGCAGGATACTTCACTAGAAAATTAGTTGAGTTATTAGGAAGCATATTCACCGCTGATTTTGATGATTATATTGAAACAACGTTTACTAGAACAATTTTAAAAACACTATCTGATACCAGCTCAAAAGAAAATGAAGATAACTCAAAACACAAATTTGAATTAACAGAATTTATTAGTAGATATTATAAATATAAAGGCTCAATCTATTTAATTACAGAAGAGAATTTAGAAGAGGTAACAAAAATATTTGAAAAAGAAAAGAAGATAACAATCTTATCCCCAAAAATAATTGAAAAAAATGGCAAGTTTTTACTCTCTAAAAAATATTTAGGTAACAACATTTCAACTCTTAAAGAATTTGAAAACAGTGAATATATTGGATTATCAGCAGGCCATGTCATTGGAGAAAGAGGCACCCAACTCTCTATGCAAACTTTTCATACTGGAAAAAAAGGTATGAATATGAACACAATAAGTTCCAAGATATTTGACTTTGCCTTTAAAAAAGATAATTTTGAGAATTTTATTAATAGTCTCCATACAGACGAAGCTCTCAAACAATTCAATGTATTAACTAATATAAAATTGAATCCTATATATTTTGAAATCTTATACTTATTTGCACAACTATTAATAGAAAAAAATATAGATAATGTCAAATCATATTTTAATGATTTCACTTTAAGAGGTCCTTTGACTGTAATATCTTTTGAAAATGGTATGAAAGTACTAAAAAATATTGAACTATCTAAAATATATCTTGAAACACATCCAAGAGCTAGCTATGCCTTCTATGAAGAGGTGAAAAAAAGTGATCAATAAATATCAAAAAAAAGATAAAATGAAAACAAAAGATAAATTTTTTTACAAAAACTTAAAAGATGAACCTGAATTAAATAATTTCGATGTAGATGAAGTTTATTTCGATGAAATTATAGACGAAGAAGATCAATCTACTACACAGAAAATTAGGAATGAAAAAAACGATTATTCTTTTGACACTCCTTACATAGCACCTCGAACGATAAAATATGAAATTTTAAAAACAAACAAAGGTTATAGGCTTATTCATTATACTAATAGTAATAAGGTTCCCCAACAAATACAAAAATATTTGGATAGTTTTCCAATCTTTATCCAAATAACAAAAGAACGAATTGAAGCTATGTTTGTTAGTGATAGAAATCAGCAAGATTTCTTTGTTGTGGATAAAAACTTAAATTCGTATCATAATCTAATGCTTCCAAATGGTGAAGTGATTCCTCTTACAAACTTATTAAAAGAAGGTGGGGGGCCAATTCCAAAAGAAATAAAATTATACAGAGAATATAGAAAAATTATGTATGAATCAAGAAATCATTTTAATGAATTTGAAAGATATTTTGATTTACACAAAAGCGATTTAGAACAACACAAAAGCCATGAATTCATTAAATTATTTATAATGTTCAAAATCTTAAAAAAAAATAATAAGAGCAATGAATACATAAAAGAATTTTATAACTCAATCAAAAATTCAAATTTATTTTTACAAGAGTTAGAAGAAATTTTAAAATATATCTTGGAGGCTGCCAAATGATCTATATACAAAATTTAGATTATATAAAAGATATTATTTCATCACTAAAAATACAATTTAAAGAAAAACATGAAAATATAAATGTAGATAAATTATTTACAAATGAACTTAACTCAAAATCAAAAATATGCATAGTTGAACAAGATTTTTTTAACCAATCAATCAATGAAAACAATGATCCATTTTCCGATTTTTTGGAGTGTGTGAGTGAGTCAACACCACCAAAAAAAGAATCCTCAACCAAATCAAGTTCAAACATAAATTTAGAGCAATATAAATACATACTATTAATAGAAAATCATGTTGAACCAAATATATTTGATCTGTTCCTAAAATATGAAATTATTGGTATCTTTAGAAAATCACGTTTGAAATACGATTTAGAAGAAAAAGGAAAACTTGAAAAAATGTTGAAAGAAGAATTGCGAAAGTTAAATAATGGTATTGAAGAAAATCCTAGAAATTTTGAAATTTTGAAAAAAATACCATATAAAAATATAACATCCTGGAAATTTAATCCGAAAGTTAAATCAAAAGAAGAATTAGAAGATTTATATAAGGAAAAAAAATATATCAGTATTTTCTTAGATCCAAGTATGAAAAAATTTTATCATCAATTACATATTATTACAAAAGATTTTGCCAACTCATTCAAACGTTACTTTAATAATCTAAAAATAAGTGAATTTAGAGCTTTTGACTTAAAAAAAACCCAAGAATTAATTCAAAAGGAATTAAAAGAAAACTATAAATTACCATCTATTTTGATAGAAGGTGAAACAGGTACTGGGAAATCTTTAATTGCTAATATCATATACAAAACTGTAAAAGAATTAACAAAAAATGACAATTTAACATTATATCGATTTTCACTAGTTAATATAAATGAAAACCTTATCGATTCAGAAATCTTTGGTTCAAGAATTGGGGCCTTTTCAGGAGCTAATGATAGAAAAGGAAGGTTAATGGAAAACATTTTTGGAATAGTATTTTTTGATGAAATAGCAGAATTACCCACCTCAATACAAGCAAAACTGTTACTATATTTAGACGATTACAAAATAACCCCAGAAGGATATGACGGAGAGCCTTTAACTGTACCAACGTTTGTAATTTCTGCAACTAATAAAAATATAAAACAAGAGATTATGAAAGGAACATTTAGAAGTGATTTATATTATAGATTTAAATACAAACTTTATGTACCATCATTAATAGAAAGAAAAGAAGATTTAAGATTTTTGATTAGTTTTATACTACAAAGCCCTTTTATAAACGAAGTCAGCGACAATTTAAATTATTCAGTTGACAAAATATCTTTTGAAGCAATAGAAAAATTAGAAGGCTATACCTATCCTGGTAATTTTAGGGAGCTTGAAGAAATCTTAAAAAATGCCGTTAATGAATGCATTTTAAATAATCAAACAATAATATTACCTGAAAACATAAAATTTGAAAATCTATAAAAAGTTTCAACTTAAGTCCGAATTAAGTTTCTACCATAACTTAAAATTTGCTATTGTATCTAATATGTTAAATTCAGTGAACTTACCCTTAAACTCAATTAGATAATGTATTATAAATTCTTTGACAAATTTATAACAAGACTTCAATAGAACAGTTTAATAATCGGAATACAAATAATTACCTAGTCCTAAAAACGTGCTTTGCACTTAAAAATAAAACCAAAGACGCTGAGATAGAGCGTCTTTTTTTTGTTTTCAAATAATGATCAAAACCTTGGAAACGACCATATAGGGCGTCTCTACAAAAACATGTTATAACCATTGTTAATTTTTAAGTTG
>NZ_DAOPSE010000017.1:0-28952 GCF_035349255.1 Defluviitoga sp.
TTACATCGTATTTCACATAGATCACCTCAATACAATTTATTTACTACCGCACTCGCGGTTTCTTTTCCCGCTTTTATAGCTTTTTCATGTTCTGTGGAATATAAGAGACCTGAAAGCAATTCGACAGCAAGCACTTGAACTAAAATAGATCTTCCAGCACTTGTCTTAACAGGATTTTCACCGGAGTATACTTCCAATACAACATCAGCATACTTTGTTATGGGGGAATTTACGTGTTCTGTTAAGCAGATAGTAGTTGCTCCATGTTTTTTTGCTAGGGCTAAAGAATCCACAGTATCTTTGGTTGAGCCACTTTGACTTATTCCAAATGCTAAATCTCCCAAACCTAACGTAGCCGCAGAAATAGCTTGCATGTGTGGATCTTCTATGGAATAAGCTGGGAATCCTAACCTTGTTAATTTGTACTGAAGAATTTTTCCAACGGCTGAAGAAGAACCTACTCCATAGATTTCAATCTTTTTTGCGGATCTAATAAAATTAACTGCTTGCAAAAATTTGTTCATATCAATTATTGCATCGGTATTTTCTATGGATTGTAAAAAACCAAGTTTTGTTTTTATTAGAATATCTTGGGGGGAATCATCTTTGGAGATAGTAATATCTTTTTCTTCTTCTATAATTTCATCATCGTTATCTAATGCAAGGTTAAGTTTAAAATCCTGAAAGGATTCGAAACCTGCTTTTTTGACAAACCTTGCAACAGTGGCTTCACTGACATTACAATTTGAAGCTAATTCAGTTATTGTCAAGCGAGTAATTTCATTTTTCTTATTGTTTAATACATAATCAGCCACTTGTTTCTCAGACTTTGTGAAACTGTACATTCTAGAATTTATCAAAGCATTGATCTTTGACATTTCAGATCTCTCCTTTATGTAGAGATAGTAAAGCGGCTCCTCTTGCTCCAGCAAATTCTCCTAAATCACTGTAATTAATAAAATCTGCGTTTTTTTCGTTGCTGATCTGCTTAAAACTATTTTTTATACTTACTAAAAATTTATCCCCATAATTTGGTAATACTCCACCTAAATAACATTTATCAAAGTCAAGGATGGTTTTTAAAGTATCAATAAACCAAGCCATCACTTTAGAATATTCTTTTATTTTCGAGGAAACTTCTTTGCCTTCTTTTCCATAAATATTTTCTTTTAAATATCTTCCCGAAAGGATAGTTTCAACACACCCAACCTTTCCACATGAACATTCTTTTGTGTTCCCTGGATAGATAATATGCCCTATTTCTCCACCTCCACCTTTTGAACCCCTTATTATCCTTCCATTATTTATGATGCCTCCCCCTATTCCCGTACCTACCGTTATCATTAGTAAGTTGTCTTCATTCGTAACAAAGTGCTGAAAATATGAAGCGCAGTTTGCATCGTTATCAACTATAGGTCTAATTTTGAATTCTTTTTCTATGATGTCTGCTATACGAACACCTTTCCAGTCTGGAATCAGACCTGTAGAAAATCCTACTACTCCTGTCTTAAAATCAATCCTTCCACCAGTTGCTACACCTATGAAATGAGTTTCTTCAGTTTTTAGTTTTTTGATTAAAGAAAGCATATTTGAAATAACTTCTTTCCCGGAGGAAGCAGTTCGAACTTTATCGTTTTCTTTGATGTTTCCAAATCTATCTACCAGAACTCCTCTTGTCCACGTTCCTCCTATATCAATTCCAACTGCCAATAATTCATCATCCTTAAAATCGGCTAGATATTCCTTAAATTTTTGTGTTATTATTTGAGGCCTTGTAATAGCCGTTCCTACCGTTACAGCATAAGCGCCATTTAGTATTGCTTTTCTAGCTTGTAAAGGAGTAGAAAAATTACCTTCTGCGATCACTGGTATATCTGTTATTTTGATAATTTCACGAATTAAATCGTAATCGGGTCTCGGTCTGTTCAGTGTATAATCAGTATAACCAGAAAGCGTTGTTGCAAAATAATCAGGTTTTAGAGGAATTATGCTCTTTACATCTTCTATATCTGCTATATCTGCTATTATGCCAATTTCAGGATACTTGCTTTTTAAATAATTGAATAGTTCTGGTAATGGTTCGGGCCTTTCTCTTCTAGTACAATCTAACGCTATGAAATCAGCCTTTGCTTGAACTAATTCGTCTATATCTTTTTTTGTAGTGGTAATAAAAGCACCTTTTAAATTTCTGTTTTTTGTAATTCCAATGATAGGAATTTTAACTACTTTTTTAACCTCCTTTATAACATCAGGATGAAGGCTCCTAATAGCGTCTGCCCCTCCCATTTGTGCTGCAATTGACATTTTAACCATCATTTCTTTTCCAAATAAGGGTTCTCCCTCTTCTGCTTGACATGAGACTATAAATGAGTTTTTTTTCAACGTTTTCAACGATCTTCCTCCATTTCTTGAAAGTTATTTTCAAAATTAATTATATATTTCGAAAATGATTTACATTATCATTATATATATTATTTTTTGAAATTTCAAACCAGGAAAACAGAGCTTTTACTTCTTATTCAAATTTATTCATGAATAATTAACTCTTTTTAGCGATATTCAATAAATTTGAAATTTTTTTAATATTGATTTATATTAAAGTGATCTTCTTCAAATAACAAAAAGGGTCTGACTTATTGGTTATAAGTCAGACCCTTTATATTAGAGTAATTGCTGCTATATTATGACTTTTATATAGTCTGTATTAAAAATATTTCTTCTAAAGTGGCAGTACGGAGCCTCTTTTGTTTTTTCGTAGTAGTTTTGATGATATTCTTCTGCTTTATAAAAATTAGAAGCTTCTGTGACTTTGGTTACAATTTTCATTCCTTTTTCGGTCAGTTCTTTTATTACTTTTTCTGCGATTAGCTTCTGTTCTTCGTCTGTATAAAAGATTTCGCTTCGGTATTGATCTCCAATATCTGGTCCTTGTCCTCCTATTTGAGTTGGATCATGAATTTCAAAGAAATATCTTACTAATTCTTCATATCCCACAATATTTGGATCAAATATCACTAACACCGCTTCTGCATGACCAGTTTTTCCTGTACATACTTGTTGATATGTGGGTTTTTCAACAAATCCTCCCGTGTAACCATTAACAACATCAATAACTCCGTGAACTTTTCTAAACATATACTCTACACCCCAAAAACAACCTGCAGCAAATATAGCCCTTTGCCGGGGTAAAGGAGTTCCTATAGGAACAAATTCCATTGAAATAGAATTTACGCAATGTCTTATATTAGTTTTGGTATATCCTTCTGATTCAAAAACATGCCCTAAGTGAGCTCCACAGTATGAACATACTATCTCAATTCTTTCTCCATCTTCGTCTAGTTGTCTTCTAATAGATGAAGGAATTTCTTTGTCAAAGCTAGGCCATCCACTTTCAGATTTAAACTTATTTTCTGATTTGTACAGGGGCAAATGGCACTGTTTGCAAATATAGACTCCTTCTTCAAAAAAATCATTATATTTACCTGTAAAAGGTTTCTCAGTACCTTTTTCAATTATTACTCTGTATTCATCAGAGGTTAATTTATTTAGCTTTTTGTCCATGCTCAATCCCTCATTTTTGAAGATTTAATTTCTAAATTCTTGAACCTATGTATAAAGAATAAATTTTTTCAATTTTAGTACCTTTGGCAAATTAACTTTTTGTACTACATATATACGTAATTGCCAATAAACCTTCAAAGATCGTTTTATAATCATCACTAACCAGTTTAACCTTTCTACCGTCTATTCTTTCTATTAACGGCATAGATTCTACCATGTCAGCTTTTGAAGTATCACTAAATTCTACAATCATTTCTATTGGTTTATCGAATCTAAAAACTTCAAAATATTCTTTATCTTTGCTGAGCATTAATTTTGTAGTAGCACTTATTTCTTCCAAAAGAATTTTCATTGGTTTAAATTGAGCAGCATATCTTCCCAATGATTTCTTTGTTTCAATATAATATATCTTATTAAAATACGGAGTGAGCTGCCTTTTGAGTTTATCGTCTCCAACGACCATAGCAAGAGGTACATCGAAAATTCCACCATAAGCAGCATTTATTAAAGTTTCACTCATTTCTTTTCCATTAATCCAAATATTATGAATGGAAGAACTCGAATAAGTATGATCCATTGTGGAATACATTTCTCCTACTCCAGAATGATATCCAAAGAAGATCATCCTATCAAAAGATTCATCTATTCCCGTCATCATGTAAAATTTCCTAATTCCTCCACTTATTAATTTAACATTAGGATAGTCATTAGTTATTTCCCAAGGAATATTATTTCCTCTAGCATGTGAATCAGAAATTACAACTTCATGATCTTGTAATTGCTCAAGAAGCGCATTTAACTGTGAGACTGCATATTTCTGTTTGTAATCTTTATTATCTTTTGTTACATCGTCCCATTGACAGATTCCTCCTAAACCTTCAAAATCAAAAGAAATATATATTTTAATATTGCTCACCCCTTTTTTATTAATTAAAAAACACTATTGAGATCACAGTGATTTAAAAGGATACCGTCCCCTTTATCTTTTTTCTTTATTTTTTAAAATTAAAAAATCTAAAGCCTAAAATTTTAAAGTATACATTAAAAAATTATACCATAAAAATATATTGACTATTTATATAAATAAGGGTATAATATTTGCAAACCATTTGCAAAAGCAAATGATTTGCAATTTACATTATTAGGAGTGATGGTTGGAATGAGAAGTACAAAAGCAAGAAGGGATATTCTAGATCTTTTCCACAACGAAGATGTTCCTTTAAGTGCTGATTATGTATACGAGTTACTCAATGGTGAATATGATAGGTCAACAATATATAGAAATTTGAAAAACTTTGAAAATAACGGAAAACTGAGGTCCATAGTTTTTTCAGATAAAATTACTTATTTCTATAAGGGTTCTGAGCACTTTCATTTCATTTATTGTGTGAAGTGTAAAAAATTTGAACGATTTGATCTTTGCTACTCAGAATCTATAAGTAAATATATAACAGAAAATTTAGGTTATAAGGTTCTTGGTCATACGCTTTATTTTGAAGGAATCTGTAAAAACTGTCAGGAGGAGATGAAAAAATGAAGAAGATGGTTATTTTAAGTATTTTTGTTTTATTTGTATTTTTTGCCTTCTCTTTAAATCTATCTACCTCGATAATGCCATATTATTTGATCGTAAAAGAGATTGTTAGAGATAAAGGTGCAGTGAATCTAGTGATTCCTGCTGGCAATAGCCCTCATACTTATTCTTTGACCCCTAGAAATTTAACGAGTTTATATAGTTCTGATGTTTTTATTTTGAATGGCCTAAACCTAGAAATTTTTATCTCTAAATTAACAGAGAACTTAAAACAAGAAAATATAATAATTATTTATATTTCAGACTATATTCCTGAAGAAGAATTAATTACAGGAGATCATCTTCATGAAGATGAAAATAGCAGCGAAAAAAATCTTGAAAATGAAGTGCTATATAATCCACATATATGGCTAGATCCATATTTAGTATATACTTATATCGTTCCAGGATTAGTTGAGGATTTATCAAAAATAGATCCTGAAAATAGCAAATATTACAGTCAAAATGGTGAGTATCTTATAAACCGATTAATTATACTCGATAATTATTTAAAAGAGAAGTCAAAAGAAGTTCAGGGAAGTATTTTTGTTGTACATAATTCGTTTGATTATTTTACAAAAAGATACTACATTAAAATTGCGGCAGTAGTTGAATCGACCCCCGGTGTTCCCCCTACTCCAAAAGAGATAATCGAGTTAACCGAGATTGCAAAGCAACAAAACGTAACGGCCATTTTCAATGAGCCTCAATTGAGAGATAAAGCGATAAATACTATTGCAAAAAATCTTAATTTAAATGTTGGATTGCTAGATCCTCTAGGTAGTATAGATCAAATAATAGACATAGATTCTTTGTATCTTTATAACATGTTCGAGATTATAAGGAGAACTGCTTATGAAAAATGATCCTATTATTTCTGTTAGAAATTTAAATTATGCGGTTAATAACAATCAAATTTTATCGGACATATTTTTTGATATATATGAAGGAGAATTTGTGGGAATAATTGGGCCAAATGGTGCAGGAAAGTCAACATTGGTAAAAATAATTATTGGTGAAATAGAGGAATATACAGGTGAAGTGACAATAAAAGGTAAAATAGGTTACGTTCCACAAACGGAGGAAGTTGATGTAACTTTTCCCATGAAAGTATATGAGTTGGTTTTATTAGGGTTGTATAAAGATGTGGGTCCTATCAAACGTTTTAAAAAAGAGCATTATCAAAAAGTGAAAGAAATTTTAAAAATACTCAATGTTGAAGAGTTATATAGCAGACAAATAGGCGAGTTATCTGGTGGTGAATACAGAAGAGTAATGATTGCAAGAGCCCTGGTATCTGAACCTGACATTCTAATACTTGACGAACCTGAGGCTAATATTGATAAACCAGGTCAAGAACTGTTGTTAAATATTCTAAAAAAATTAAAAGAAGAAAAAAACATAACAATAATCTTAGTAAGTCACGATCTAAACATGATATTTAAAGAGACAACTAAAATCCTTTGTTTGAACAAGACACTACATTGCCACAAAAACACTTGGGATATTAACATACAAGATTTAAAAAACTTATATACTGAAGATTTTCAGCTGTTTGCACATCTAAATGGTACTATGAAAGCGGTGATTGATAAAGATGATAGAATTTTTTAAATACCCCTTTTTAAGGAACGGCTTTATAGGTGCAATACTTGCAGGGTTAGGAAGTTCATTTTTATCTAATTTTATCATCTTAAAAAAGATGGAATTTATTGGCGAAGGTGCTGCGCATGTTGCATTTGGAGCAATAGCTATTGCTTTATTTTTCAATCTAAATATAAATGTTGTATCTTTGATTGTTGCGATTATTTTTGCAATAGCTATTCATATACTTGGCAAAAAAGAGAAAGTGCAAGAGAACAGTGTTATTGGTATGCTTCTAGCTTTATCTATGGCGATAGGAATAATTTTATTATCCTTCAAGAAAGGCTATGTACCAGAAATTGATAGTTTTCTTTTTGGCGATGTATTAATGATTAATGAGGAAGATTTAAAGTTACTATTTATCTTCGATTTGGTCATATTTTTCTATATAATATTGTTTAATAAAGAGCTTAAGTATTATGCATACCATCAAAAGTTAAGCAAAACATTTGGCGTTCCGGTAGATTTTATTAACTTATCTTTTTTAATTATAACTTCAATTACAATTGTTATTTCTGTAAAAATTATAGGTATAATATTAATAACTTCATTGCTAATAACTCCAGGAGTGATAGGGAAGTTATTTGCTAAAAGTATTAATCAAATGATTTTAATATCAGTAATAACAGGTTTTTTATCTTCCGCTTTAGGAATGATAGCTTCTTATTATTTTGATATTCCCTCTGGTCCTACTATAGTTGTAACTTTATTTGTTTTATTCATAATTTCTTATATAATCAAAAGAGTTTTATCATTAAAAGAGAAAGAATCTCTTTAAAAAGATTATTCGATTTTAAGCTGGTCATAGGGTATAAACTTCCCTTACTCTACCGCTTTCATTAACTTTCATTAAATTGTTAGGAGGATATAACGTGCAAATCAATGAAGAAGCTTTAAAAATACTAAAAAATGTAGAGTTGTTTGTTCTAGATATCGATGGAACATTTTATGTTAGCAGACAACTTGTTGAAGGTGCTCAAAAATTTTCTAATCTTTTAAAAAGTCAAGGCAAAAAGCTTGTTTTTCTTACAAACAATTCAAATAAGTCCAAGCAAGAATACATAGAGGAATTTGAATCAATAGGGTATCCCATTTCAGAAAAAGAAATATATACAGCTGGCATTGCGACAGCAGAGTATATAAAGAAACAATTTGGGCCTAAAAAAATATACTTAGTTGGAACTCCCTCAATTATCCAAGAATATAAGAGATATGGCCATGAGATTGTAGAAGAGACTCCGGAAATGGTTGTGGTTACATTTGATAAAACTCTTACTTATGATAAGTTAGCAAAAGCATCTATATTTATTAATAAAGGAGCTTTGTTTATTGCGACCAACCCTGATTTAAACTGCCCTACTATTGACGGACCGATTCCAGACACGGGGGCAATAGCAAGTGCTGTCTCTCAGGCTTGTAACAAGAAACCAGATTTAGTGTTTGGAAAACCAGATCCCAGGATATTAGAAATGGTTATAAACGATTATGGCCTAACTCCAGAAAAAACTTGTATGGTTGGAGATAGATTGTACACAGATATTTTAATTGGAATACATGCAAAGACTTTAACTGCTTTAGTTTTAACAGGTGAAGCAAAATTATCAGATTTGGAAAATACTCCTATAAAACCTGATATAATAGCAAAAAATTTAGGAGAATTAGCTGATCTAATTATTTCGGCAAAATAGAATTTTTGGAGGTTAAAAAATGCCGGAAATTTACATACCAGATCTCTTTGAGATAATGCCGCAAAAAAGAATTTATCTACTAAGAGCAGGATTTAAAGGTACCGCTTATGATATTAATGAAAAGTTGAAGGAAGAAGTCAACTATGTTTACCAAATTGGTTTGGAATTAGCTAAACCAAAGGTTGTTTTTAATACATTGCCTATCGATATAACAGATAAAGCCCTCATTCCTCAATCTTTTAAAGGT
The DNA here is from genome assembly GCF_035349255.1 of Defluviitoga sp. Classification (NCBI taxonomy): domain Bacteria; kingdom Thermotogati; phylum Thermotogota; class Thermotogae; order Petrotogales; family Petrotogaceae; genus Defluviitoga; species Defluviitoga sp. Next base: position 8,714 of record NZ_DAOPSE010000017.1, read on the forward strand.
GTGAAATTGATAACTTTTTTTGTTTCGACGTTAGGTACAGACATAGATATTTTTATATCTAATTCAAATATCTTAATTTCAACGCTTTTAGACGCATGGGCATCTGAAGCAATAGAAGCCTTAAACAAATCTTTTGATGAAAAATTGAGGAAACAATTAGGGCTGGGAACGAGAAGGTTTTCTCCTGGCTATGGTGATATAGATATAAGAAAAAATTGGGACATAGTGAATAACTTGTTAAAAACGGATATAGTAAGCGTTAATAATAACACCGGTATTATTACTCCAAGAAAAAGTACAATTTGTATGATTGGGTGGTATAGTGGATAGAAAAATTTTTTTAAATACTTTAAAAAAGAAAGTCTTGTTATTAGATGGTGGATATGGAACTGAATTTATCAAAAGAGGATACTCTAATATTCCAGCAGAATTATTGAATATAGTACATCCTGAAGTCGTGTATCAGTTACATAGTGAATACATTGAAGCTGGTGCCGACATCATTTTAACCAATACATTCAGTGCCAATAGAAAAAAACTAAAAGAACTTAAACTAGAAGAAGACTTTCTAAAAATAAATTCAAAAGCTGTTGAGATAGCAAAAAATGCTGCAAGAGATAAAGCTTTAGTATTTGGGGATATATCTTCTTTGGGAGTATTTCCAAAACCTATTGGAGATTTTGAAATGAAAGATGTAATTGAAGAATATTACCAGCAAGCAAAAATATTATACGATGCAGGGGTAGATGGGTTTATAGTAGAAACAATGAGTGATTTAAAAGAGCTTAAAGCTGCTATCTTGGGAATGAGGAAAGTTACCTCAGAACTACCTTTGATAGTTCACATGACTTTTGAAAAAAATGGTTATTCAATAACAGGAACTTCTGTAGAGATTTTTGCAAATGTTGTTAATGATCTAGATGTTGATGTTATTGGTATCAATTGTACCTTAGGACCTGATGAGTTATTAGATGTTTTCCAAAGGTTATCTTTTTCAACAAACAAAGCAATAAGTGTTGAACCGAATGCTGGTAAACCTATTTATGACGGAAAGACTATAGAATATCGGATGACGCCAGAAATATTTGGAATGTTCATTGAAGACTATGTAGATCTGGGTGCAAACATCATAGGAGGATGCTGTGGCACTACTCCTTTACACATAAAAGTAATAAAAAATATGATAAAAAACAGAAAGCCAAAAAAAATATACAAAGACATTCAAATAATGTACTCATCACGTACGATATTAAAGAAATATCATCCTTTTACAATAATCGGTGAAAAAATAAATCCTGCAGGGAACAGTTCTTTTCAAAAAGAAATAGAAGAATTCAATTTTCAAGAAATAATAAGACGTGCGAATAGTCAAAAATCAGCAGGAGCAGATGCTTTAGACATAAATGTTGGGATAGAAAAAGTGTTGAGTAGTGAACATATTAAACAAATTATATTGGAGTTAGATAGATACTCTTCATTACCTCTATCTCTTGATATACAAAACTTAGATTTTCTTGAAACTGCATTGGTAGAATATCCAGGTAGACCTATAATTAACTCATCTAAGTTAACCAAAGAAGACCTTGATAAGAAGCTCGAGCTCATCAGAAAATATGGTGGCATGTTAATAATACTGCCAATGGAAAAAGATATTCCTCAATCGGCTGAAGAAAGATTTCAATTGATCCTCAAAAGATGGAAATACATTGAAAAACTTGGATTTGATAAGAATCAATTTATAATTGATCCATTAGTATTATCTGTTGCAGCAAATTATGATGAAAACATTACCTTAGATACTATTAAACTTCTTGCGTCACAAGGCTTTAATACAACAATAGGTCTTTCTAATTTAAGTTTTGGACTACCTAACAGGAGCCAAATTAATGCAGCATTTTTGTCAAGAGCAATATATAATGGCTTAAACTCTGCCATTATGAATCCAGAAGATTCAATGCTTATGAACACTCTTAAAGGAAATCAACTATTAGATGGAAATCTAGTAAAAGAAAATAAAATAGAAAATAGAGATAAATTAATAGAAAATATTTTACAAGGAAACCAAGAAAACCTCAAAAAAATAATACAAAAAGAATTAGAAGAGAAAGATCCTTTAGAAGTTAGTCAAAATATATTAGGAAAAGCTATGGAACAAATAGGAGATCTTTATTCTGAAGGAAAAATATACTTACCAGAATTATTATTAGCTTCTGAAACTGTAAAACCTGTTTTTGACTATATAAATCAACTCATTGGCGAGTCAGAAACTAAAAAGGCAAAGGTGGTTATTGCAACTGTAGAAGGTGACATACATGATATTGGCAAAAATATTGTTGCTACAGTGTTGAGAAGTTCAAACTTTGAAGTTATTGACTTAGGAAAAGATGTTGAAACACAAAAAATCGTAGATGCAGTAAATCAAGAAAAACCTCAAATACTAGGTTTATCTGCTATGATGACAACTACGGTGGGAAAGATTGAAGAAGTTGTGAGTGAAGTAAGGGAATTAAACTTCCCGGTCAAAATTATTGCAGGCGGGGCCTCAATGAATAAACAGTTAGCTTATAAATTCGGGTGTGACGCTTATGCAAAGGATGCTAGTGAAGGTTTAAAAATTTGTAAAAGATGGATAGAGGAGATAAATTATGGAGATGACAATTAGTGTTTCAAAAAGTGGATTAAAATTTTCCCGTATTGTACAAGGTATGATGAGATTAAATCAATGGAATTTTACAAAAACAGAATTAGAAGAATTTGTTCAAAAATGTATTAATTTGGGTGTAACTACGTTTGACCATGCAGATATATATGGAAATCACACTTGTGAGGCCATTTTTGGAAATATATTAAAAGATAATCCTTCACTCAGAAACAAAATTCAGATAGTAACAAAATGTGGAATTATGTTAAAAAACGAGAAATTTCCTAGACGTGTTGCACATTATAACACGAGAAAAGAACATATATTAGAATCTGTAGATCAATCTTTAAAAAATTTTAATACTAATTATATCGACCTTTTGCTTATCCATAGACCCGATCCTTTCATGAATCCAGAAGAGATTGCAGAAGCTTTTTATCAATTAAGCAAAGCTGGAAAGGTGTTATATTTTGGAGTTTCAAACTTCACTATTCAGCAATTTAAAACCTTACAATCAAAAATGAACTTAAACCTAGTTACAAATCAAATTGAAATATCCCCATACAATTTAGAACATTTCCAAAACGATAATATATACTTTTTGATGGAAAAAAATATTAACCCAATGGCTTGGTCACCTCTAGCTGGAGGAAAACTCTTTAATATAAACGATGATAAAGGTAAGAGAATAACTAACGCCTTAAAAGAAGTTGCCAAAGATTTTAATACTGAATCATTAGATACTATAGTTTATGCATGGTTGCTGAACCATCCAGTAGGTATAATTCCTATCTCAGGTAGTGGAAAAATTGAAAGACTTAAAAATGCTGTTGACGCTTTAGAAATCAAAATGGACCCTGAACAATGGTATATAATTTACGAAGCTGCATTAGGCCGTAGAGTTCCATAATTTATCTTTTATACAATATCAGTTATATGTGGATACTTAGGAGGTTTTAACTTGTTTAAAATAAGAATTCCAGCTACTTCAGCAAATTTGGGTCCTGGTTTTGATTGTTTTGGACTTGCCATTAAGGTTTATAACACTTTTATTTTCGAAAAAATACCTTTCGGCTTTGAATTCATTGTAAAATTCAAAAATAAAGAAATTCCGATAAATCAAGGAGATAATTTAGTCTATGTAGCCATGAAAGAAACTTTTGATATGTTCAACAAAAGTATGCCTGGTATTAGATTAATAGAAGAGATAAATATCCCTTTTTCGCGAGGTTTAGGAAGTAGTGCTACTGCCATACTTGCTGGCATTTTAGCGAGTAATAAAATTCTAGGCAATCCTATGAATGATGAAGAAATTCTCAACCTTGCATATAAGATAGAAGGGCACTCTGACAATATAGTTCCAGCTTTAAATGGGGGATTCAACATAACGATTATCGAAAATAATAAAATTATTTTTAAAAAAGTCAACGTAGATGAAAATTTAAGAATTATCATTGCTATACCAGAAATAAAAATAAAAACAAAGGAATCAAGAAAAATTCTTCCAGCTGAAGTTAAACGTGAAGACGCTATTTTTAACCTTAGTAGAGCTGCCTTACTAGCCGCGTCGCTCATTACTAGAGATTACAGTTATTTTCCGGTAGCTTTTCAGGATAAATTACATCAAAATTATAGAGCAAAGCTTATTCCTGGCTTTTATGATGTTGTTAGTAATGCTTACAATGAAGGAGCACTCGGTGTAGCTTTAAGTGGTTCAGGTTCATCCATAATAGCCTTTACAATCTCGAATGAAAAAAATATTGCTCAATCAATGATTAAAACTTTTTCAAAACTTGGCATAGACAGTGAGTACATTATAACTTCTACAGATAACGAGGGAGCATTAATAATCGATTGAGCAATATTCTTAATTCAGAAAAAGAAAGATTAATATTTAGAATGCTCTTATTAAATCTCTAATACTTGAACAACAAACTGCTATTCCAACACCCAATAAAAGGTATTTTGAAGGCAGCTTTTTTGTCATATAAGCAGCCAATGGAGCGGCGATTACTCCGCCGATAATTAAACCTAAAATTATTTTATAATTAAAATTTGTTAAGAAAAAGAAAAAAGTTATTGACTGAGCTATTGTCACAAAAAACTCAGTTAAATCTACAGAACCTATTGTTGTATTTGGGGTATGTCCATTTGAAATTAATGTTGAGGTTACAATAGGGCCCCACCCACCGCCACCAATCGCATCAAGTAAACCTCCAAAAAAGGCCAGAGGAACTAATTTCAATTTTTCGTTTTCTTCCTTTGGTTTAGTAAAAAACATATAGATGATTTTAATACCTACGATGAGTAAATAGATAGACACAATTGGTTTGATAATATTTGAAGGCAGATTTGATAACAGGTATGCACCAATTATTCCACCTATAACTCCTGGTATTAAGAGTTTTTTAACCTTTTCTTTGTCAACATTTCCAAATTTCCAATGAGCTATTCCTGAAACTCCGGTGGTAAAAACTTCAGAAAAGTGAACACTTGCACTAGCTAAAGCAGGATGAATTCCTAAAGCTAGAAGTAATGAGTTGCATGTAACTCCATACAACATACCTAGGGCTCCGTCAATTATTTGGGCTACAAAACCAACTATAGCAAATATTAATATTTCCACACTTCTTCCTCCTTTTACACTGCATATTAAACACTTAAAATATTCTTAGAATTAGATGTAACCTTCATAAGATAATCTATATTTTTAACAAACATATTTTTAAAAAATAAATTTTAAACTAGGTAATTTATACCTATTTTATGTTTTTTAGGGTAAAACGCACTTTTTTCTTTATTTTTTAGAGTATTTACACTTTATAAATTTGCTATTATTTTCAAAAAATAAACAATATTATTAATTTTTAAATAGTTACCTTTTAAATTATACAAAATTAACCTCGCAAATTGCAAATAAATTTTAGTAACTGTGATATAATTAATAAGATATTTTTTCATTGTAACTTTAAAGTATCACTTTTTTTTAATTATACCAATTCATGAAAATTATAACAACAATGAAAAGTCAAAAGGGAGGCCTTATGGTGCCTGTTCCACTAGAAGTCAAAGAAAGATATGAAAAACTCAAAGCGGAGATAGAAGAACATAATTTTCGTTATTACGTATTAGCTAATCCGATAATTTCAGATGAAGAATATGATAAACTTTTTAAAGAACTTCTTGAATTAGAAAGAATGTACCCCGAATTAAAAACTCCTGATTCTCCTAGTCAACGAATTGGCGGAGTTGTGCTTGATGAATTTAGAAAAGTAACACATTCGGTGCCTATGCTTTCTCTTGATAACACATATAATGAAGAAGAGTTTTTGGGATTTCACGAGAGGGTGTTAAGAAATTTAAATAGCACTCAAGTTGATTACATGTGTGAACTAAAAATAGATGGTGTTTCCGTAGCTCTTAGATACACAAACGGGATATTGACCCAAGGCATTACAAGGGGAGACGGAATAACTGGAGAAGAAATTACTGAAAATATAAAAACTATAGCTAGTATTCCGCTAAGATTAAGAAAAGAAATCGATATAGAAGTTCGAGGAGAAGTATTTATGCCCGTTAGAGAGTTTGCTAGAATTAATGCAGAGCGTGAAAAGAATGGACTTCAAGTTTTTGCAAATCCAAGAAACGCCACGGCTGGAACCTTAAAACTTCTTGATAGTAGAGAAGTTGCGAAAAGAAAACTGGATTCTTTTATATATTACGTTATATTTCCTGAAAATTATAATCTTAAAACTCAAGAAGAAGCATTAATCTTTCTAAAAGAGTTAGGATTTAAAACCAATCCCCATAGCAAAAAACAGGAAAATGCAACAGGTGTAATAGAATATTGGAAGGAATGGACCAAAAGAAGAAGAGAGTTAGAATACGATGTTGATGGAATAGTAGTTAAAGTAAATGAATTTGAGCTTCAAAGAACCCTTGGTGAAACAGTGAGATCACCTCGATGGGCCATAGCTTTAAAATTCCCTTCAGAACAAAAAGAAACAAAATTGATAAAAGTTCGATTTCAAGTTGGAAGTACCGGAATTATAACTCCGGTTGCAGAGTTTCTTCCAGTACACTTAGAAGGGACCACTGTTAAAAGAGCAAGTCTACATAACTTTGAGTATATCAAAGAAAGAGATATAAGAGAAGGAGATTACGTCATAGTAGAAAAAGCAGGCGGAATAATACCTCAAGTGATAGGTCCTGTAGTAGAAAAACGCACTGGTAGCGAAAAAGAAATTGTTACCCCAGAAAAATGTCCAGTATGTGGTGGAAAAGTAGGTAAAATTAAGAGTGACGAGGTCGCTATAAGATGTCTTAATCCTTCCTGTCCCGAAAAGTTGGTTAGAGTTCTTGAGAATTTTGTTTCAAGGGATGCAATGAACATCCAGGGTTTGGGAGAAAAGCTTCTAAAACGAATGGTTGATGCTGGATTGTTAAAAGATATTGCTGATATATACTACCTGGATGAGAAAAAACTGAGAAGTTTAGGAAAAGGGATCGGAGATAAAACAATTAAAAATTTACTTACTCAAATTGAACAGTCAAAAAATAGAGAACTTGACAGACTAATAAATGGACTTGGAATACCTAATGTTGGGGCTAAAACTTCTAAAGATTTAGCCAAACACTTTAAAACTTTAGAAAATCTGATGAATGCAACTTTTGATGAATTATTAGAAGTTGAAGGTATCGGTGTTGACACCGCTCAAGCTATTTTAAACTTTTTCTCTCAAGATGAAGTAAAAAAGATAATTCAAAAATTGAAAGATGCAGGAGTTAATTTTGGATACCAAGAAAAAGAAAAAGGGGGACCTTTAAGTGGGCAAGTTATATGTCAAACTGGAGTATTATCTAGAATGACAAGGCAAGAATTTGCTGAATATGTTGAATCAAAGGGAGGAACTTTTACAGAAAATCTAACTAAAAAGACAAATATTCTCGTTGTTGGAGAAAATCCTGGTTCTAAATTGGAGAAAGCTAGACAGTACGGAATAACTATCATGACTGAAGAGGAGTTCTTTGAGAAATATTAAAAAGGAGGAAACATCTATTGATAGGTTTAATATGTGATTCAGCAACTGATACACCTAAAGAAATACTTGAAAAGGATTTTGTTGAAATGGTTCCTTTGAAGGTTATAATTAATGGTAAAGAATATAAAGATGGTATCGGCATAACTCAGCAAGAAGTCTTGGAAGCTATGAAATACACAGTTCCTAAAACCTCCTTGCCTAGCCATGAAGATATTGTTAATGCATATAAGACACTTATTGACAAGGGGTATAATGAAATCTTTGTAATAACCGTACCAGAAAAACTAAGTGGAACTTTTGGATTATTTAATGCGATAGCAGAAGAAATCAAAGAAATGTACAGCGATGTAAGTATAGAAGTTGTAGATTCAAAGAGCGGATCTCTTGGAGCTGCTATGATTATTAGTAAAGTAGCGGAGTATATAGAAGAAGGAAAAAGTTTTGAATACATAAGGGGACAACTAGATATATTGATAAATGGAAAATCAAAAGTTTTTTTTGTTGTACCAACCTTGAAATATTTAAAAGCCGGAGGAAGAATAGGAAAAGTTTCAGGAACATTGGGTGAAGTATTAAATGTCAAACCTATAATTTCAATTAACGATGAAGGAGAATTTCATGAAGTTGGAAGGGCAAGGGGAATGAACAAAGCTATAGATAAACTAGTAAGTTCCTTTCTTCAGTGGGTTGGAGAAAGAAAATTAGAATTTCTTGCTATCGCAAAGTCTGGAGAAAAGGAAGAGACTGTAAATTACTTTAATTATGTAAAATCTAAACTGAAACATCTCAATCCAAAGAAAATCTTCACCGGTGAAATTTCGTCTGTTGCTTTGGTTCACTTAGGAGAAGGATTAGTAGGCGTGGGTGGATTATTAGAATGATCTTGTAAACGTTTTATTAATATTATCTTTGAATTGGTTGTGATTATTATGAAAAAATTTAAAATGATTATTTTAACGATTATTTTTGTATTTTTTTCATTTTCAACAATATTTTCTGCAATGTCTGTAGATGAAAAGATGCTTTTGCAATCGATAGCTCATGGAACAGATTTTACAAATGTCACACCATATCCTGTAGCATTTTCAGAAGGGCTAGAAGTCTATCCTTTTTTTATATCCTTTTCCAACGACTTCCTATGGATAATTTCTGGTTTATTTAAGACAAATTGGTCGGATCTTGAAAGAGGTTTGTACCTTTCTGATTCTTTACCTTATGTAACAGGATTTATGGGCGGATATAATGCTAGCACTCTGAAAGTTATTTCAGGTGCATATTTTTTTGATCCTTTTCTTACTGAAGAAGAACTTTTAAGACAAAAAGACACTTCTTTTGATAGGAATTCTGATAGATACAGATCAACAGAAGGATATGCTGATCCTTCAAAAGCTCTTTTCATTCATAGAGTTGAAATGGTATTGTTTGAACGACTAAGATTATCTTTAAATGAGTTAAAGTTAATTGGAGGAAAATATCCAGATTTGTCTGATGCTAATCCCTTTGGAATTTTCCATAATACAATGGGAGAAGGGTACTCAAATAGCATGCTTGGAGTAGATTTTTCATTAATACCTGTAAAGGGTTGGCAATTATATGGACAACTTGCAGTAGACGATTTTTTAGTTCCAGAAACTGAGTCTGGTGCGGAAGATTACAAACCTACTGCGTTAGCCTGGGGTTTAGGTACACGCGTAGTAAGAAAAAAAGAACATTTCTACGTATCACCCAAATTTGAATATTATAAAGTATATACTTGGATGTACAATCAATGGTTACCTTATCTAAGGTACACCGCTAAATATAATTCTCAGGAGATACCAATTGGTTTTGATTATGGAAATGATATGGAAGGTTTTCTTTTTGGATTAGATATCTTCAACGATAGGGTTAAGTATAAATTCATAATTGAAAGATATTTAAAAGGAGAAATTGATCTAGAAACTCCTTATGAAGATGAGCGAAAAAAAGAGAAGGAAAGTTGGCCTGGTCCCTATGGTAAAACCACTCCATTTTTTTCTGTTTCTTTCTCCTTTGAGATAGAAATTTAGCGGTGCTAGTTGCACCGCTAATTATATGTTCACTAAAAAAATAATTCAGCCATTTTATATAATTCTTTATCAATTGGTTTGTTTTTCAGCATTTCCTTATTGTACGGAGTTTCTATAACATCAAAACCTTTTAAACCCAAAGCGATGTTAGTTTTCCCTTTTTTAACGGCCTCAATTGCACTAAATCCAAATTTAAACGCAAGAAACCTATCAAAAGATGTAGGAGTACCTGCTCTTTGTAAATAGTCGAGATTTACAGTCCTGCATTCAATATTTTCAAGTTCTTCTTTTATATACTCAGCAACTAATTCAGAGGGTCTCATAAAACTTCGGATTTTTGGATCTTTAACTATATTCTTTATCTCTTCGGGCAATTTTACCTTCTCTTCAACAACTACCAATGAAAACCTTCTGCCTATGTTATATCTTCTATTTATATTCTCTATCAACCTGCTCGGAACGAACTCTATTTCTGGGGTTATTATAAAATCTGCCCCTCCCACCATTCCACCAATGGTGGCCAACCAACCACATTCATCTCCCCCAACCTCAACAACGATAACTCTATGGCCAGCACTAGCTGTAGAATGAAGTCGGTCTAACGCATCACTAACAGTTTGTAGTGCTGTTAAATAGCCTATGCTTAAATCTGTCCAATTTAAATCGTTATCAATCGTAGCCGGAATAATAATTGATGGAATTCCTTCCTCAGCCAGTTTTAAAGCTATGTTAGTTCCTGTATGTCCTGTTAATAGAATTAAAGATGTGATTTGATACTTAGAAAAATTATTTTTTAACTTCTTTAGATCTTCAGGTTCAGCAGTTGGATCATATTTAGAAGAACCTAAAACAAAGCCTCCTTCGGGTAATCTGCCAGAAACGTGTTCCTTGGCCAATATACTCATCTTATCTTCAACTAAACCTATGAATCCATCATATATCCCTACAATTTCTACATCTTCATGAGCACCTTTAACTATCAATGCCCTTATCACTGCGTTTAGACCAGGACAATCCCCACCTACATTTAAAACACCAATTCTTTTCATTTTTATCACCTCTTTTGATTTTTATCATTAAAAAAGCTCTAACCAAAGATTGTTTCAAAAATTGGGATAATTACAATCGAAACGATAGACATAAGTTTTATTAATATATTTATCGATGGTCCCGCAGTATCTTTCAAAGGATCTCCAACTGTATCTCCAACTATTGAAGCTTTATGAGACAAAGAACCTTTTCCGCCTAGCTCTCCACTTTCTATAAGTTTTTTTGCGTTATCCCAAGCACTTCCAGAATTAGCCATAAAAATGGCTAACATCACACCACACACAGTTGCACCCGCTAACATTCCTGCAACCGCTTCTTTTCCCAAAAATAAATAAGTGAGAATCGGAGCCGCTATAGAGATAAGAGAAGGCAAAACCATATGTTTTAAGGCTCCACTAGTAGCAATTTTAACACACTTTCCGTAATCCGGCTCAGCTTTTCCATCAATTAATCCCACTATTTCTCGAAATTGTCTCCTTACTTCTTCAACCATCAAATTTGCAGCCTTGCCGACCGCTTTTAATACCAAAGATGAAAAGAGAAAAGGGAGCATCGCTCCAATTAACAATGCAACAAAAACATTTGCGTGATTCAAATCAACTATAGATATATTAACTGCTTGAGTGTAAGAAGCAAAAAGTGCCAAAGCTGTTAAAGCAGCTGACCCAATTGCAAAACCTTTACCTATTGCTGCCGTGGTGTTACCTACGGCATCAAGTGTATCAGTAATTTCCCTAACATGTGGATCTAACTTAGCCATTTCAGCTATTCCTCCAGCATTATCCGCAATGGGCCCATAAGCATCAATTGCTAGAGTAATTCCTAATGTAGATAGCATTCCAAGAGCAGCAATTGAAATTCCAAATAATCCATAGAGTTTAAAAGATAGGACAATACTAATTCCTATAAAAAGGACTGGGAAGAAAATAGACTCCATCCCCAATGCCAAACCATTAATAATTAACGGAGCGGGTCCTGAGGGAGCACTTTTAGCAAGATCATTTACAGGTTTTTTAGATGTATAATATTCAGTAACAGCTCCGATCAGGATACCTGCCATCATACCTAAAATTGCTATTAAAGCCGGTTTAAAAGAACCAAGAACGATTTTAGAGATAATAATAACAGCAATTGCCTGAAAAAATGATGTAATATAGGTACCAAAATCTAACGCTTTTTGTGGTTCTACATCTTTAGACTTTTTGATAAATAAATTAACAAAAATTATTCCTAAAATTGATAAAATTAACCCTGATGAAGCTACAAAAAAAGGGAAAACTGCTCCCTTAATGGAGTATTCAATGCCTCCTAAAACCGAAGCTGAAAATATTGAACCTACATATGATTCATATAAATCCGCTCCCATTCCAGCCACGTCACCGACATTATCCCCAACATTATCTGCAATAACAGCTGGATTTCTAGGGTCATCTTCTGGAATGTTTGCCTCTAACTTACCAACTAAATCCGCTCCAATATCTGCAGCTTTTGTAAATATACCTCCACCAACTCTTGCAAACAAAGCTGCAAAAGAGGCTCCCATGGCATATCCACTCATCATTTCAACATTCCCATCAAAAAAGAAAAATACACCTCCTAATCCTATTAACCCTAATGATACAACAGTCATCCCCATGACAGCTCCCCCATTAAAAGATATAGTCAGGGCATCTTTTAAGCTTTTGGTTGCTCCATAAGTAGTTCTCGAATTTGCCCTTGTTGCAATAGCTAAACCAAAATATCCAGCTAACGCAGAAAATAATGAACCAAATAAAAATGAAATGGCCATTGAAGAAGAACTTATCCACCATAGAAAACATGCTGCTAAAGCAAGGACAATGAAAAGTATCCTATATTCTGCTATTATAAAAGATCTTGCACCGACTTGAATTGATTTAGAAAGTTTTTGCATTTCTTCGTCGCCTGGAGATTTTTCTAAGACGTTAAAAACTAGAAAGATTGTGAAAATAAGACCTATTCCACCACTTATCACAGCAACTAATCTTGTAACTTCGCCCATAAATCTCCCTCCTGACCGTAAATTATTTAATTTTGAATATTATAACATAATAATATTATTATGTTATAATATGTAATGGAGTTTAAAGCAATTTTTGTTTTTCAAAAGTTTTCTATTTTTCAATACTTTTTCATTTACTTATGTTATAATAAAAAAACTTAGAGTTAATAAAAAATTATTGATTTTAAATCAAAAAGGGGGAAATTAGAATGGAAATTTTGAGAGATTTAGAAAATATGTTGGAGACCTTAGCAGACAGATACAATGAATTAAAAAAGGAAAGAAACACTCTTAAGTCACAATATGAAGAATTATTTAACGAGTACGAAAAGCTGAGTAACGAAAAAGAAGAATTAAGTAGACAATTAGAAGAAGTAAAAAGAAAAAATGAAGAAGTAGAGAATTACTTAAACCAGCTTAAATCAACTTTAATCTCACGAGTAGGGGAGGATTTTTTAAATCCTAATTATGATATTTCTGACGAATCAAATAGCTCTTCCTCAGGTGAAAGTTATAATGCTTCGTACTGATTTATAGAATTTTTGAAGGATTGATTCTAATGAAAAATTTTAGGAGCGTCGAAGTTAATATTTTGGGTAAAAACTACAGATATAGAGTTAATGAACCTGAAGAAGTTATTAACAAAATTTTAGACGAAATAAAATCCGAGGTTGAAGATTATGCAAAAAAAATTGGCGAAGAAAAGATAGATTATATTTTGTTGCTTATGTTACTTAACGAAAAATTAAACACGATTAAAACTAGGCAAGAAATAAAAGATTTAATTGCCAAGTTTAGTAAGTTGTTGAATACAACTTTAAATTATTTTCCAGAAGATCAAGAAACAAAAGAAGAAGACAAACCAGTAAGTTGGGAAAGAAAATGAAGATAGGCTTTTTTGATTCAGGTATTGGTGGACTTACTGTTTTAAAAAAGGTGATTAACAATTTTGGAAATCACAAATATTACTACTTAGGAGATAGTTTAAATGTTCCTTATGGTTCTAAACCTATCTCTTTTCTTCTTAGTAATGTTGAAAAGATATTTCTTTTTTTCGATTCTTTGAATGTAGATATTTTAATATCCGCATGTAATACCACTGATTCTATAATCAAAAAAAATAACTTTAACTTAGATAATTTTAATTTTAAGTATGTAAGCTTAATAGAAAATGTGGTAAAAAATGTACATAAAAATGATTCTGTTTTGCTATTAGCCACTGAAAATACCGTTAAACTAGGCGTCTATAGAGAATTATTAAAAGCAAAAGGTGTAACAAAGTATGAAGAAAAGGCTTGTCCACTTTTCGTTCCATTAATTGAAGAAGGTTATTGGTATGGTCAAATGGCTGATTCTATATTGAGATTCTACTTAAGAGATTACAAATCCAAATACAAAAAAGTTATATTGGGCTGTACCCATTATCCTATCTTAGAAAAACAAATAAAAAAATATACAAATTCCTTAATATTAGATCCTGCTGATGGAATAATAAACTTTTTAGAGGAAGAAGTTCAATTAAGCAAAAATAGTGGAGATATTAAAGTCAATTATTATATTACGGGAAATGTTGAAAAGTTTGAATCACTTTCAAAAGCTTTTATGTTTGATGTAAGTTATAAACCGTTTTTTAGTAAACTTAATTTAACCAAAATAAAAAGTAGAGAAAAAAACTTTGTTGATATCAGACAATAATTCAAAGGGATGATTAATTGTGGAAAATAACCCAGTAGTGTTCTTAATAACAGGGTTATCAGGAGCTGGGAAATCTACATTATTAAGAGCTTTAGAAGATGAACAATATTATACTGTAGATAATGTTCCTCCTAACTTAATAGAACATTTTTTAAACATTCTGTGTACTAGCAATGTAAAAAAACTTGCACTTGTTAGCGATATTCGGTGGAAAGATCCAGAAAGTTTATTTCATGTATTTAACAACATAGAAAAATTGGCAAAATGTGCTATGGAAATACATAAAGTATTTTTAAAGGCTGATAAACCTACAATAATAGATAGATACAAAAAATCTAGAAGGATTCATCCCCTTGAAAAGTCTCTAGAGATAGCTATTGATGAAGAAATACAAATAATGAGTAAAATAGAAAAAATATGCGACATTGTAATAGATACCTCTTCAACAGAACCTACTGAATTAAAAAAGAAGTTTTTCCAAATCATAAATGAAAATGTAAGAAAGTTAAGACTAAATATTATGAGCTTTGGATTCAAAGAAGGAATTCCTCCAACTGTTGATTATTTGGTAGATGTTAGATATTTACCAAACCCCTTTTATTATCCTGAAATGTATCAATTAACAGGATTAGATGAGAAAGTAATTCAGTTTTTAGAACAGTTTCCTGAAACTTATGAAACTATTAATAAGGTAGTTGAATTCGCTAAATTTGTACAAGATAAATACTCAGAAAGTGGACGTTACGAAGCTTACTTTTGTATTGGATGTACAGGCGGACAACATCGCTCTGTATATGTAGCGCAAAAGGTGTACGAAAAATTAAAAGCAGAAGGAAGAGATGTTTCGATTATTCATAGAGATTTAGCAAAAGCGATTAATTTTTAATACTCAAAATTCAAATTTTTTTTACTGGTGAGAATTATGAAAAGTATAGTTGCGATTGGTGGGGGAACAGGACTAAGCCAGGTTTTAAGAGGATTAAAATGGTACAAAGATATCGATATAGTTTCTATCGTTACAGTGACAGATGATGGAGGTAGTTCAGGTGCGATAAAAAATGACTTTGAAATACCTCCTCCCGGCGACATTAGAAATAACATCTTAGCTTTGGCTGAAAAAGAATCATTGCTAACTAAATTACTTGACTATAGATTTAATGAAGGATTCTTAAAAAATCATAACCTTGGTAACATAATTTTGCTAGCATTAACTAGGATGAATAACAACAATTTTCCTCTTGCTATAAAAACATTGTCAGAGGCGTTAAAAATAAGAGGAAGAGTGTATCCCTCTTCCTTAGATTTAATAAGATTGGCGGCAGAATTTGAAGATGGAGAAATATCGTTTGGGGAAACTAATATAGTTTCAAAAAACAAAAAAATAAAAAGGATTTGGTTGGACGGAAATGCTGAAGCTTTTGAAGAAAGTGTTTTGGCAATAAAAAATGCGGATCTCATAGTTTTAGGTCCAGGAAGTTTGTATACAAGTGTTCTTCCAAACATTTTAGTTGATGGCATCAGAAATGCAATTAATTCAAATCACAACAAAAGGGTCTATATCGCAAATATAATGACTCAGCCAGGTGAAACTACTGGCTATACCTTGAAAGACCATGTGAAAGAAGTAGAAAATTATCTTGGAGAAAAATTAGATTATATAATTGCGGATGATTCTAATTTACCACCCCAAGTAGAAGAAAGATATAAGGAAATGGGTGCTTCACAAGTCATTATAGATATGGATGGAGACAAAAGACTCATAAAGTCAAATTTGATTTATATAATAAATCAAGAAAAACCTATTGTTAGACATGATCCAAAAAAAATTTCTGAGTTGATAGTAAGATGTATAAACTGAGTTCCTTTTCTGAAAAAGTAAAATTGTCTTTAGTTAACTCCAAAATTCTGTTTCCAGAAGCGGAGTTTTTTGGTTTTTTTGTAGGGAAAGGAGAGAGTTTTGAATATCATAACGAAAAGTTAATAAAGATAAAAGTTACGTCAATGAATAGTTTAAAAAGATTATATAAAATAACAAAGATTTTTTATCCAGAAAAGATAGAATATAAATCATATAATGACAAAAGATTAGATCTAGGAAGTACTGGCATCATTTATTTAAAGAGGGAACTTCTCGAAAAAAGTTTAAAAAATTATTCACTATCATTTGACAAAGACAAATTCCCACCCTTTTTTAAAAAAGATCCTCTTGTTTTTGGTTCTTTTTTGAAAGGGTTGTTTCTTTCTTGTGGTTCGGTTTCAGTTAAAAATTCATATCATATGGAATTTAACTTACAAGATGTCAAAAAGAGTTTCCTTTTAGATATAGTTAAAACTTTTAGAGATCTTGTGGGAGTAAAAGCAAATATATTTAGTAAAGATAAAAAGACGAAAATTTATATAAAAGCTAAAGAAGATATTTTAAATACCTTAGAATTAATAGGAGCTGCAGAAGCTGTTTCTGAGTTATACAAACTTATAGGGGTAAGAAATATAAGAGGAAATGTAACTAGGACCGTAAATTTAATCTCAGCAAACGCTGAAAAAACTGTAAAAAGTTCTATGAAGCAAATAGAAGATATCCAAAAAATTGATAAAGCTATGGGTTTAGATAGTTTACCTAAAGATCTAAAAAGCATAGCCTTATTTAGATTAGAAAATCGCGATGCTAGCTTAAAAACAATGGCCGAAGAACTTGGTATGAAAAAATCTACTCTATACTATAAACTAAATAAAATTTCTAAAATTGCTAATTCTATAGAAAATTCTGATTAAAAAAGTATTTTTTAAGATTTGAATAAGGCGGTGTAACTGTGAGATGCCCGTTTTGTGGTTATGAGGAAACAAAAGTTCTCGATTCAAGACCTGTTGGGAAAGGTGCTTCTATTAGAAGAAGAAGAGAATGCCTTAGATGTGAGGGAAGGTTTACTACTTACGAAAGATATGAACAGAACAACATAAGAATAATCAAGAAGGATGGGAGACGCGAGCTATACAACAGACAAAAATTAACGCTTGGGATTGTAAAAGCTTGCGAAAAAACTCCCGTTACTACTGAACAGATAGAAGAGATTGTCGATAATATTGAGGAACAATTAAGAAAAAGTGGAAAGTCAGAAATCTCCTCTTCTGAAATTGGAGATAAGGTTATGGAACAGTTAAAAGTTGTCGATCAGGTGGCTTATGTTAGATTTGCTTCTGTTTATAGGGAATTTCGCGATCTTGATGGATTTTTAGACGCAATTAAAGAATTAAAGGATAACTAAGGGAGGAAGTCAAAAGTGGCTGAAGAAGTGTACAAACTTACTCGAGAAGGGTATGAAAAACTTAAAAAAGAAAGAGAAGAGTTAAAAAAGAAACTTATGGGAGAGATTGCTGAGAGAATAAAAGAAGCAAGAGAACTGGGTGATTTATCAGAAAACAGTGAATATGAAGAAGCTAAAAATGAGCAAGGAAAAATAGATTCTAGAATTAAAGAAATAGATTATATTTTGGATCACGCCGAAATTATAGAAAATAATGGGAACTCCGATAACTCTAAAGTTGATTTAGGTAAAAGAGTTAAAATAAAAGATTATCGTTTAAACCAGGAACAAGAATTCATTTTGGTAACTGCCCAAGAAGCAAACTTAGCCGAAAAGAAGATCAGCGTAGATTCTCCAATAGGAAGGGCGATACTAGGTCGTAAAAAGGGAGACATAGTTAAAATCAAAACTGCAAGAGGCGATTATAAGAAAATAGAAATTAAAGATATTTATTAAAGATTTTTTTAAAATTACAGAATTCAAGCACTATAGGAGGCAAAAAATGGACTTACGAAAACAACGATTGAGCCAAATAGAGGAACTAAGAGAAAAAGGTTATGAACCCTATAAATATAGATTTTCCAAAGATTACAATTCTCAACAAATTAAAGATTTATTTGACGATAGAATTAAAGCAGGACAACTTTTAGAGGAAATGGTATTTAATTACGCTGGCAGAATAATGACAATAAGAATGCATGGCAAATCTGCCTTCGTGGATTTAAAAGATGATTTTGGGCGGATACAAGCATATGTAAGATTGGATCAAGTGGGGGAAGATCGTTATGAATTTTTCAAAAAATATATTGATATTGGAGATTGGATGGGAATAAAGGGCTATCCTTTTAAAACAAAAACTGGGGAATTAACGCTATTAGTTCAAGAATTAGAATTACTTTCAAAGGCAATTAGACCATTACCAGAAAAATGGCATGGATTGAAAGACAAAGAAATTAGATATAGACAAAGATATGTTGATATGATTGCCAATGATAACGTAATAATAACTTTTAGGACAAGGTTTTTAGTTACACAATATATAAGGGAATTTTTAAATGAGAGAGGATTTTTAGAAGTTGAAACTCCTGTTCTTCAGATGATTATGGGGGGAGCAAATGCAAAACCGTTTATTACACATTTGAATGTTTATGACATAGATATGTACTTAAGAATCGCAACGGAACTTCATTTAAAGCGTTTAGTAGTTGGGGGAATGGAAAAAATATATGAAATAGGGAAAATTTTTAGAAATGAAGGAGTATCCAACAAGCACAATCCTGAGTTTACTACTCTCGAGCTATATCAAGCTTATGCTGACTACAACGATATAATGAATTTAACAGAAGAATTATTGTATCACGTTACAACAAAAATACATGGAACATCAAAGATAAAATATCAAGGTCAAGAATTAGACTTCAAACCTCCTTTCAGAAAAGTTAAAATGTGTGAGTTTATTAAAGAGAATCTTGGTATAGATATTCTTGAGTCATCTGATGAAGAACTTAAAAACTTTTTGAAAGAACAGGGTCAATTTGTGGAAATTGAAGACAGATACCATTATATTGATAAAATTTGGGATCTAGTTGAAGATAAAATAATAGAACCTACTTTTGTTATAGATTACCCAACAGAAATATCCCCATTAGCAAAAAGAAAAAGAGATGATCCTAGGCTCACGGAAAGATTTGAGCTAATAATAAACGGGACTGAGCTGGCGAATGCCTTTTCTGAGTTAAATGATCCTCAGGATCAGTTTGAAAGATTTAAAAAACAGATGCAATTGAAAGAACTCGGTGATGAAGAAGCACAAACAATGGATCTTGATTTTATAAGAGCTTTGGAATATGGTCTTCCTCCTACAGGTGGCTTAGGAATAGGTATTGATAGATTGTGTATGCTTTTAACTGATACCCCTACAATAAGAGACATCATTCCATTTCCAATTGTAAAACCTATGTCATTTGAGGATGAAGAAGCTTTGTTGAGAGATGAAGAGGGTTAATCCCCTTTATTTTTTGAATTTAATAAAAATGAATATATATAATAAAAGTTATACTGAATTTTTATAACTTCAAAAACATCTATAAAAAGTAATAGCTAAGGGAGGAATAATACATGGCAAGAAAATGTGAGATATGCGGCAAAGAGCCCAAGTCAGGAAATAAAGTTGCTAAATCAAAAGTAATTACAAAAAGAACATGGAAACCAAACGTTCAAAAGATAAGAATTGTTATGCCAGATGGTTCGGTTAGAAGAAAGTATGTATGCACAAGATGTTTGAAAGCCGGAAAAGTACAAAAAGCCCATTAAATCAATTAAAAACATCGGCCAAGTTAAAAGCCGATGTTTTTATATTTTTTAAATTTTAACTTTTAGATTTGGCGTGCCTGGCCGGATTTGAACCGGCAACCTCCGGATCCGCAGTCCAACGCTCTATC
>NZ_DAOPSE010000018.1:0-25975 GCF_035349255.1 Defluviitoga sp.
ATTGGGACCTCATTGATGAATCAGCGAGAGGTTTCATAGGATTTTCTAATTTTGTAAACATTTTTAAAGATAAATCTTTTTGGAATGCACTATTTCTTCAATTAGGCTTCATTTTTATAGCCATACCTATAGAAACGGTAATAGGTTTTTTTGTTGCTATGCTTTTAAATAGAGAGTTCAAAGGTGTAAAAGTTATTAGAAGTCTTTTATTATTACCAGTTTTTGTTTTACCAGTTTTGTCGGGTTTGACTTGGCGGTTAATGTTACAACCAGAATATGGGGCTATTAGTTTTTTGTTGACAAAAATTGGTGTTTCACAAACAACTTGGCTTGCAAAACCAACTACAGCGTATGCAGCTGTAATAATTCAAGATATTTGGAGGATGTGGCCATTTATGTTTATGTTTTTGTATTCAGGGCTAATAAATATTCCTCCTTCATTGATTGAAGCAGCAGATTTAGATGGGGCAGGATTTTGGGATAAAGTTTTTAAAATTATACTTCCCTTACTAAAACCAACCTTTACAACAGCTATATTACTAAGATTAATAGATGCTTTGCGTATCTTTTCTGAAGTGTTTGTAATGACTGAAGGAGGGCCTGGAAATGCTACTACACTGCTCTCTTTATATATTTATAAACAGGCGTTTAGATATTTTAACATTGGTTATGCTTCTGCTATGGGTATTATTTTAACAATCATAAGTTTAACTATAGCGATTTTTTTGGTAAGAAAAAATATGATGATGGAAAGCGCTTAGGAGTTGATTGTTTTGAAAAGAAAGAAAATAAAAAAGGCTATTATAATAATCGTTTCTATTTTAATTCTTATAGTAGAATTATTTCCAATATTGATAATAGTTTTAAATGGTTTTAAAAGGGATATTGATATTTGGTCTGGAAATCCATTTAGTTTTAAACCGACTTTACAAAGTTACAAAAAAATATTTCAAAGAAGTGATGTATGGTTAGGTTTAAAAAATAGCATTTTAGTAGGTTTAATTTCAACAATTATATCTTTGATAGTTGGGGCGATGGCCTCTTATGCCATTGCAAGATTTGATTTTAAATACAGAGAAACAGTAGCATATTCTTTTCTCGTATCTAGGATGATTCCACAAATTTCTTTGGCTATACCTTTGTTTATGATGTTTCGATTTATAAATTTAATCGATACTTTACCAGCCTTAATCTTCGCTCATATGAGTTTTAATATCCCTTATGTTGTGTGGGTACTTTTACCGTTTTTTTCTGATGTTCCTAAAGAGTATGAAGAAGCCGCTTTAGTGGATGGTTGCGATAAAAAGAAAATCTTTTGGAAGATTTTCTTACCTCTCGTAGCGCCTGGTGTTGTTGTTGCAGGAGTTTTTACTTTTATGATGTCTTGGAACGAGTTTTTATATGCTTTGGTATTAACAAGTTCACAAGCAAAGACTGCTCCTGTTGTAATAAACGGATTTATGGGGCAATATGCGCCTCTATGGGGTCAATTAGCAGCAGCTGGAACGATAATGTTAATACCAAACTTTGTGATAACGCTACTGTTTCAAAGATATTTAATAGAAGGGATGAGTGGAGGAATAAAAGGATAACAAAATAATGTATAATTAAAAAGATTGTAACTTTTTATTATTTAATTTGGATTTAAATGTTATAGTTACAACTATTTAGGTTTATAGAGGAGGGGATCATATGGATGAAGAAAAGCTTTCTTTAAAAACCAAGTTATTTTACGCCTCAGGGGATATTTATGGTGGCGGTGCTTTTAATATTATCAATTTTTTCTATGCTATTTTTTTAACAGATGTAGTTGGTTTGAAGATGCATTATATTGCACCAATCCTGTTAATTGGTAAGATATGGGATGCTGTTACAGATCCATTAATGGGTCTTATATCTGACAATACAAGAACTAAATGGGGAAGAAGAAGGCCGTACTTTTTAGCTGGAACATTTTTAATTTTTATCTCTTTTTTTATCTTGTGGTATCCAGTGAGTTTTCCGACTCAAGTGGGAAAATTTGTCTATGCACTTGTTGCTTATTTAATTTTTACTACTGTTTTTACTATGGTTATGACTCCCTATTCCGCTTTGGGTGCTGAATTAACGTTAGATTATCATGAAAGAACCTCTTTGAATTCATATAGACTTGCTTTTTCTATTGGTTCAGGCTTAGTTTGTGCCGTTTTACCTATGTTGATTGTTAATGCTTTTGATGATATAAAAACCGGTTATATAGTAATGGCGATTGTTTTTGGGCTTATTTTTTCTTTGCCCTGGATTGGAGTTTTCTTATATACTAAAGAAAGAGAAGATTTTTCGCAAGAAAAGAAATCCTTCAATTTTTTTGAATTATTTTTTGAACCTTTTAAAATAAAAAGTTTTAGGCTATTGATATTTATGTATCTTTTTGCATATTTAGCTATTGATGTTGTATCTACTGTATTTGCTTATTATACAAAATATTATTTGGGTAATGAGGCTGTGCTTCCTATCGCTTTAGGAACACTTTTTATAGCAGAAATTCTGTTTATTCCTGTATATGGAGCAATCGCTAAAAAAACCTCTAAAAATATTTCTTACATCATAGGTGCAATAGTTTGGTGTATTGCAGGAGTTGTATTGTTTACGCTACCACCTGATGTAGGGACTTTTCAAGTAGTGTTGATGGCTGCTATAATAGGGGCAGGGATATCTGCAGTTGCAGTAATGCCTCATGCAATGTTTGGAGATGTTACAGATGTTGCAGAACTGGTTTTTGGTAAGAGGGAAGAAGGTACCTTGAGTGGCTTAATGACTTTTATCAGGAAAGTGGCGTCTGGGTTAGCTGTTGCAGGTGTAACTTTTTCTATGGGTTTGGCAGGTTTTATTAACCCTGTTGATGGGGTTGAATTTACGCAACCACCTTCTTTTTTGTTTGCTTTGAGATTCATAATTTCTTTTGTTCCTTTGATTTTGATGACGTTTGGTATTATTGTGGCTATTAGGTACCCATTGGTTTCACGAGATCATAAAAAACTGATAAAATATTTAGAAGATAAAAGAAAGGGCATACCCGTTTCGCCGGAGTTAGAGAAAGAAATTTTAGAATTACAGAAAAAATTAGTGTGATTTTTTGTGAGGTAAATAATGAAAGATGGAGATTTAAAGAAAAAATCAAAGAGTAGAGAGATTATAGAAGAGATCTTAAAAGAAATTGAACAATCAAAGATTAAGATTGGCGATAAACTTCCGTCAGAAAGAAGTCTTGCCGAAAAATACAACGTTTCTCGAATTGTTATAAGAGAAGTCATAAGTTATTTGAAAGCTATTGGTGTCGTTGAAAGCATTCAAGGAAGCGGAAACTATATAATAGATTATCCAAAACAAGAGTATTTTGACTTAAATTATTTGGATTATGATGTTGATCATTTATTAGAAAGTAGAAAGATATTGGAACAGGCGTCAGCTGCTTTGGTGTTTAAAAATATGGATGATGAATTGATAGAAGAGTTAGAAAAGATTGTTCAAAATTTGGCAAAAGCAATAAAGGGAAAAGACTTAAACGGAGCATTAGAACATGATTATTACTTTCATAAGATATATGCTTCTTACACACAAAATCCAATAATAGAAAATATATTAGACAACTTAACAAGTTTCATTCAAGATAGAGTGTGGAAGATAATGAAAAAGGAATATTTGTTTACAAATACGTATAACAAGAAAACTTTAGAAAATCATAGAAACATATTAAATGCTCTCAAAAATCGAGATATAGGTCAACTTTTATTTTCCATTGAAATGCACTATGATACAATAATAAGCGGACTAAAAAAGTAAGGTTGTTTTTCTTAATTAAATAGGAGAAACGTTACCTTTGCGTTCTCCGTATTCTATAATATCTTTTAGAGTAATTTTTGATAATTCATCAAAAATAGCTTTTTGTACCCTTCTCCAAACGAAATCGGCAGGGCAGGTGTCTTGATTTACGCATTCTCCTTTTGTAACGCAATCATAAGAATTCAAAGGCACTTCTAATGCCTCAACTATTTCTGACAACTTTACTTCCTCGGGATTTTTTGCTAAAGTGAATCCTCCAAATTTTCCTCTTCCGGAGTCTACAATGCCCGCTCTTTTTAATTCAGAAAATATTTTAGCTAAAAATTCGTTAGGTATATCTGTGTTTTCTGAAATGTTAAATATAGATATGTAATTTTTCTCGTTATTTTGATTTTGCTCGTTTTGTAACTTGTACAGCTCATAGAGACCTCTTAAGGCATAACAACTCTTTATTGTTAAAGACATATTTTCCCACCTTTTAGTACCCATTCTAAAAGAGTTTTAAACATTAGATAAGTAAGCCTGTTTAAAAACTTGGCTTCCTTTTTTAGCAAAAGGTACCACATTGAACATGTTTAATTCAAAGCAGAAGTCCAAATCTTCTTTAAAACCTAGTTTTTTTAGACGAGTTGCATGTGAAGAATTTTTTATCTCGTTTCTTTTATAGTTCGATAATTTAAGTGCAATCTTTGCACCGTCGTTTAGCTCAACATCTTCTGCTGTAGTAGCATCTTCAAGGAACTTTTTTACAAAAATTCCTGCTACAAAACAATCTTCTAACGACACATTTCCGTCTGTACCAGAACAAATTACACCTATATCTTTATAGGCTTTTTTTGTTATAAAGTCAAAAACAGGATCAAGATTAAGTAGAGAAAGAGCTATAACATCTCCTTTTTGATTAACTTTTTGAATAGCTTTTGCTCCATTAGTGGTAGTTAGCACTACAGTTTTTTTTCTTATTTGGTCAGCATTTTTGATAAACTCAACAGGAGAGTTTCCATAATCAAAGCCTTCTATTTTTAGGGCTTCTCTTTCTCCAGCTAATATGTATCCTCCAATCATTCCTAGTTCTTTTGCTGTTTCAACTTTTTCTAACACCATTACCTCTTCTGCGCCGCAATGTAACAGTGTTGCTATTGTTGAGGTAGCTCTAAGTATATCAATTAGAATATAAATTTGATGGTTTTTTATATTTTCACATGGTAAAAAGTAGACATCTATGTATGTTTTGAATATATCTCTTTGTTCTATTTTAATCTAACTCCTTTTCTTGCAAAGTAGTATAAAACCTCATTGTGTAATTTTCTATATGCCAAGTTTCATTCAAGGAAGAAATAGTATATTTATATTTTCCATCATAGATAATATGTGAAACTGATGCATTCTCCATTAAATATGTTCCATGTTGGTTCAAAGGAACATTTAATATCCAGCAAATAATGCTTCTAATAGCAAGTCCATGAGCTACTATTATTATTTTATCATTTGGTTTGTGCTTTTTTGTGATTCTTTTTAAAACACGTACAGCACGTCTCTGTAAATCTCCCAAAGATTCTACCCCTTCAATTATGGCCCATATATCGTTATGCCAATATTTTACTTCTTCTGAGTAGTTTATAAGGATTTGATCTAAAGTTTTGCCATCCCAAGGGCCAATATCACATTCATTTAAGTCTGCATATCTTTCTATTTGTAAACCATGATATTGGTTTATTATTTCTGCTGTTTTTATGGCTCTTTTGAGTTGAGAACAGTACAGTCCGTCTATTTCCATCTCTTTAAATCTTTCTGCTGCTGCCTGAGCTTGCGTTATTCCCTCTTCGTCTAATTCTATGTCTTTTAGACCTTGCCATTTTCCTTCTCTATTCCAAGCGGTTATACCATGTCTAACTAAATATATATCCACCTATTAGTACACCTCCGAATTTTACTTTATTTATTCCCATTCAATAGTAGCGGGGGGTTTTGAAGTTATATCATATACAACTCTTGAAACTTCTTCAACTTCATTTGTAATTCTTCTAGTCGAGAGATCTAAAACGTCATGTGGGATTCTAGACCAGTCTGCTGTCATTCCCTCAGTACTGTCTACCGCTCTCAATGAAACTAAATAACCGTAATTTCTTCTATCTCCTCTAACTCCAACAGTTCTTATCGGCGTTAAAACTGCAAAGGCTTGCCATACTTTTTCATACCAACCTGTTTCTTTTAGTGTTTTTATGAATATATCATCTACTTTTCGTAATATCTCTAATTTTTCTTTTGTTACTTCACCTATTATTCTTATTGCAAGCCCTGGACCTGGAAAAGGATGACGATACAGAATTTCTCTGGGTATTCCTAATATTTCTCCAACACTTCTCACTTCATCTTTAAATAATTCTCTAAGTGGCTCTATCAGTTTTAAATTCATATCTTCAGGAAGCCCTCCGACGTTATGATGACTTTTTATTTTAGCTGTTTTTTTACCTGATTTAGCACTTTCAATTACATCAGAATAAATTGTCCCTTGAACAAGAAATTCACAGTCAGTTTCTTTACTAGCCTCTTCTTCAAATACCCTTATAAACTCTTCGCCGATGATCTTTCTCTTTATTTCAGGGTCTGTCACGCCTTTTAATTTTGTTAAAAATCGTTCTTCAGCATCAATTACAGTCAAGTTTATTCCAAAATACTCTTTAAACGTGCTTTCAACTTCTTTTGCCTCGTTTAATCTTAACAAACCGTGATTAACAAAGATAGCCTTTAGATGTTCTCCAATTGCTTTGTAGGTTAATAAAGCTGCAACTGAAGAGTCAACACCACCAGATAATGCGATTATTGCCTTTTTATCTCCAACAGTGTTTCGTATTTGTTTTATCTTTTCATTAACAAAATCCGATAATTTCCAGGTTTCGTTAACTTCGCATATTTTAATAACAAAATTTTTTAGAATTGTTTCACCGAATGTTGTATGTTTTACTTCAGGATGAAATTGTAATGCATAGATTTTCTTTTCCTCATTTTCAAAAGAAGCAATTATTCCATTATTTGTTTTAGTAGTTACTTTAAAACCGAGGGGGGCTTCTACAACCACGTCTTTATGACTCATCCATACAATAAACTCTTTATCTATATCTATATTTTCAAATAATTTAGAGTAATCTGTAATTTTTATTATTGTTTTACCAAATTCTCCAGCTTCTCTAGTTTCAACTTTACCTCCAAATTTTTTTGCTAAAAGTTGCATTCCATAGCAAATCCCTAAAATAGGTAGGTTGTATTCTAGAATATATGTAGGCAGGGTTGGTGCATCTTCTTCGTAGACACTATCCGGACCACCAGATAGAATAATTCCCTTTACATCGTCAAAGGATATCTTATCATCAAATTGAACTACCTCAGAGTAAACTCCAATGTCTCTTATCCTTTTTGCAAGAAGTTGGGTGTATTGAGAACCAAAGTCAATGATGAGGATCTTTTGCATTTTTAGATTACCTCCATAAAATTGCAAACTCTATGCAAATTAGAATCAAAGGAGAGTGAACCAGGGCTGCCGCTCTGTCATCCTTTTTAAATCGGTTTTTGCCAAATTTTTCATTTGTAGGGATGAACTATAATAGGCGTCTAAATCAGCGAAACGAACAGGTTGCACATTTCTATATCAAGAATTTCAGGTTTAAACACAAATTTCTAATAGATGAACACCTTTGTTACCATATCTGGTTCATAGATTGCATATTTTTTATCTTTGTAAAGCAAAGAATAAATATTGCTAGCTAAAAAATCATACTCTATTTGTTTTAAAAATATTTCGGGTATACTGTTAAATTTCTTATTAGTTAATAAAGATTCATCACTTAATTTGTTATAAATCCTTTTATACCTAGAAGGAGTTGTAATTATTGGGAATTTGCTAACCTTTTTTATTTGGCCCAAAAGTTTCTGGCCATTTTTAGAAAAACCTAGAACTCTTAAGTACTGTGGACCATATTTGTTATATAATTGTACATCACTTGCAGTTAAGTCAAAGAATATTTTCAACAATGTTCGTTTTATGCGAGTCAGGGTAAATCTTTTTGTTTTTACACACATCAAGAGTTGATTAATAGTTGAACTAACTTTTGAACAATCTAAAAATCTTCTATCCAAACCTTCTTTAATCCCATCTATTTTCGAAAAGTCTTTTCTATTCATCATTCTTACTTTAGCTAAAATCATATCTCTCATGTCTTCTAGGAAAACAGGGCCTTTTTTTAATGCTATTTCTCTTTTTAAGACGTCATAAGAAACATCGGGAACAGCGTCTCTTACTTTTTCAAAATCTCCCTCTTCAATTAATTTTCTAATTGCAGTTGCACTAGAAATCTCTCCTGTATAATTTTCTTCATTGTAACTTGCACCTGCCCGTTTTATAGCCTGCGGTTTAATTTTTGAATCATAGAGCTTCAAGGCATTTAGATATTCAAGTCCTAATATATCGTTTGATTTTTCAAGTTTCTCAATGATTTCCTTTTCTTCATTCATATGAGCAAAATAATCATTCAATGCGTATTTTCTAGCGTTTGGAAAAGAAAGTCCTTCTTTTAAATATCTATTTAAAGTCTTTTTGTACTCTTTGGGTTGATTAACTAATATATCAGAAATTTGAGATAAGCTTTCGATATCTGCAGACTCACTTCCAAAAACTAAATCACTAACAACACTGGTTCTTTCTAGAATACCAACAGCACCATTTGCGAAACCACTGGCATCTTGAATAGCATAGACAAAAGGTAACTCAAAGACGATATCGACGCCCATCTTAACAGCCACTTCTGTTCGAGAAAATTTATCAATTATCGCTGGTTCCCCTCTCTGAACGAAATTACCACTCATCACAGCAACAACATAATCAGGATTCACAAGCGACTTAGCAGTATTCAAGTGATATAAGTGCCCATTATGGTAAGGATTGTATTCAACTACAAGTCCAAGTACTTTCAAAAGAGATCTTCTCCTTTTAAAATCCATAATTGTAAAAATGGTTCTATAAAAAACAACGTCTTTCTATTTTGGAAACCTGTATATAGTCTTTATAGCTTAAAATTAGGGTTTAAACATGCAAGTTGCACTTCTATCTAGAATTTTCGCTTTTTATAGTCTATTTTTAAAAATTATTTTTATATGAAGTCAAAAACTCTCTACCCTCTATTATACCAAATTTTGATTATAAGATAAAATTAATCATATTTTAAATTGATAATAAAAAAATAATGTTAAAATTAAAGGTACAAGATAAATATTAAAATATTTACGCAGTTGATTTTTAATAATTTATTTGTTGCAATATTTTTTTTGTGGTTTTGGAGGTGTTTGATGAACATTCTGCTTTCTAATGATGATGGTATTATGTCTCCGGGTATTATTACACTAAAAGAGTATTTACAACAAAAACATAACGTGTATGTAGTTGCTCCTGATGTAGAGAGAAGTTCTACTGGACACGCTATTACAGTTAGAAACCCATTATGGGCAAAGGAGGTAAAGTTCGGACAGGTATTTTTTGGTCATGCCGTGAATGGAACTCCTGCCGATTGTGTTAAAATAGGGTTAGACGCAATATATAAAGATATAAAATTTGATCTTATAGTTTCTGGAATTAATAGAGGGGCGAATTTAGGAACAGATGTATTATATTCTGGAACAGTATCTGCAGCCCTAGAAGCTGCATTGAATGGTTATCCATCAATAGCAGTATCATGCGTTAAGTACTCTGAACCTAACTATGAAGATGGTGCCAAAGTTGTGATGGATATAATAGAAAGACTTGATTTTGAAAAATGGCCTAAATTCACTACTTTAAATGTTAATGTGCCGCCAAATTCATATTATGAGATTAAAGGGATGAAAGTTACAAAGCAGAGCAGCAGAAGATATCAGGATTATTTTGAAGAAAGAAAAGACCCATACGGTAACTCATATTATTGGATGCTTGGAAATATTATAGAGGATGATCCAGATCCAGAGTCTGATTATAATGTTGTTAAGCATGGATATGTTTCAGTCACACCATTAAGTGTATTTATGACAAAATTTGATTTTATTGAGGAATTGAAAAGATTACTGGAGGAATAAAAATGGAGGTTAGAATCATTGGGGACCCTGTGCTTAGAAAAAAGGCACAGAGTGTCAAAGAATTTGATGATAAACTAAAAAAGTTTGTAGAGGAAATGTTCTCTACAATGTACCTATACGAAGGAGTGGGGTTAGCTGCTCCTCAAGTAGGTGTTTCGTTAAGAATATTTGTAATGGATTCAAGAGAAGAAAACGACAAAGGCAAAAAGGTTGTTATAAACCCTGAAATACTTGAGTATTTAGGGGAAGAAGTTACAGAAGAAGAAGGTTGTTTGAGTATACCAGACATCTTTGAAGATGTATTAAGGCCTGAGGGAGTTCGGGTTAGATATCAAGATATAAACGGAAATGTTATAGAAGAGGAGCTTCACAGCTATCAAGCAAGGATTTTTCAGCATGAGTTTGACCATCTTGAAGGGATACTTTTTGTTGATAAGATTTCAACTTTAAGAAAGGCTTTAATAAAAAAAGATTTAGCTAAATTATCTGAAAAAGGCAAACTACGGGCTAAAGAACTAAAAAAGTTAGGTGATGAGATTAAGATATGACAAAAAAAGATGATTTCAAAATAGTATTTATGGGTACACCAGAATTTGGTGGTGTTGTTTTAGAAGAATTAATCAAAAATGGTTACAATGTTGTTGGAGTGTTTTCTCAGCCTGATAGACCTAAAGGTAGAGGAAGAAAGGTTGAACCTACTTATGTAAAATCAGTTGCACTTCAATATGGAATTCCTGTGTTTCAACCCAAATCAGTTAGTAAAGCTGAAGGTTTTGAAACTTTGGTTAAATTGAATCCTAATATAATAATAACTGCCGCCTTTGGGAAAATACTTAGAAAAAATGTGTTGGAATATCCAGAAAAAGGTTGCTGGAATGTTCATGCCTCACTTCTTCCAAAGTATAGGGGTGCAGCACCTATTCAAAGGGCGATCGAGAATGGAGAAAACGAAACAGGAATAACTATTTATAAAATGGTTGAAAAACTTGATGCAGGTGATATAGCGATTCAAAAGGCTATTCCTATTGATATAAACGATAACTTTGGTATAGTTTACAATAAACTCTTAGAGCTTGCCAAAGAGGCAGTTTTAGAGTTTCTTGAAAAGTTTGATAGCCTTACTTTAGTTCCACAAGACGATAGTTTGGCTACTTATGCAGAAAAGATAACACCTCAAGATTTAAAGGTTGATTTCAATTGGGACGCGATAAGGGTTCATAATAAAATAAGGGCATATGATCCAATTTCAGGAGTTTCTTGTGAAATTAACTCAGAGATAGTAAAATTATTTGGTTCTGAATTAGTTAGAGATTATACAACAAAAAAAGAAGTCCCATATAAAAATGGGACTATTTTTGATAAGAATGATACGGGAATATATGTTAAATGTGAAAATGGAGTAGTAAAAATAAAAGAAATTCAGTTTCCAAACAAACGAAAGATTTCTACTATAGATGCGATTAATGGCAGAAAATTAGCTATAGGAGACAGATTCATTGAAACTTAAAAAAATAAAGTACGAGCATTGAAATACATTTGTTTTTTAAGTTCTTCTATATCAATATTCTTTATTTCTGCAATCTTTTCGTAAATGTATTTTACATAAACAGGCATGTTTCTTTTCCCTCTAAAAGGAACAGGCGGTAAAAAAGGTGAATCTGTTTCGGGTAAAATCCGGTCTAAGGGTGCTTGTTGAACAACTTTTCTTAGTTCTGAGTTTTTGGAATAGGTAATTGGGCCATCTATACCTATATAAAAGCCAAGATCAAGAAATTTTTTGGCAGTTTCCCATGTATCAGAAAAACAGTGTACAACACCTAATTTACTTGGCAAATTGCTTTTCTTTAAAAATTCATAAGCTTCATTGTAAGCGTCCCTTATATGTAAAACAATTGGTTTATTAAGTTTCTTTGCTATAGAAACTTGTGCATCAAAAATTTTGTACTGAGTTTGTTTATTTGTTTCCCAGTAAAAATCCAAACCTGTTTCTCCTACAGCCACTATTTTTTCACTTTGGGCTAATTTTTCTAATTCTTCTAAATCTTTATTATCAACGCCTTCGCTATCAGATGGATGAATACCCACACTTCCAAAAGCTTTAGGCTGATTTTTAACAAATTCAACAACCTTTTTTGAATTATCTAAATCTCCTCCTATTTCAATAAAAAGATCAAGTTCTTTATTAACTTTTTTTAAAACTTCTTCTCTATCGTCATCATAATTTGAGAATAATAAATGGCAATGAGTATCAATAAAATTCAAGTTTAACGCTCCTTTTACTAATTTTATTATTGTTGTGTAAAATATATTTTTATAAAAAAATATGGGACAGCTTCACTATAATCCGATAAACATCACATTTTGTAACGTTTATTTTTAACTGAGGAAACTTACAATCTGCGCTTTTCGTGCTTTTGATTAGGTTTTACATGCAAAACCTGGATGGTTCACTGATTTAGAAGCCCAAGTTAGTCGATTCTCCAGCCAGAATCGATGTTTCAATAAAATTATCGAACTAAGATATATATTTACAAGGTGCATTTGGATTATTCTTTAATAAATTTAAAAAGATTTAGTCCAATTTCTTCACTAAATTCCCTATCGACATATCCAGGCAGACTTTCTATAATAATTTCTGCAGTTCCACTAATTATAGCATAATTTAAATGGCCACCAAAGGCATCTAAGTTTGAATCTGAAATTGTTGCATGAATATGTAAATAAGGTTCCTTGTTCATAGTAGAAATGTTGCCTGTGAGATTAACTATCTCAAAATCTCCGGTGAACTCTTTTGACGAATATCTTTTAGTATGGGTATTAAAAAGTCCTATTTTTACCTTATTTGTCGAAC
The DNA here is from genome assembly GCF_035349255.1 of Defluviitoga sp. Lineage (NCBI taxonomy): Bacteria > Thermotogati > Thermotogota > Thermotogae > Petrotogales > Petrotogaceae > Defluviitoga > Defluviitoga sp. Next base: position 12,773 of record NZ_DAOPSE010000018.1, read on the forward strand.
CTAAGCCAGTAATTTTTCCAAGAGTAATAGAGTTTTCCTTACAAAAATCAGCAAGGGTTGAAACGATTTCTTCTCCCTTGTCTAATCTTAAAATGTATTTGTTTTCATTTTTGATAAAATCCATTTTGTCTGCCCCCAATCATAAAAATTATTCGTTATTTTGTTTTAAAGCTGATAGAATAGCGGTGCTGTGGAAGTGTTAACGCCCAGTCCCCACAGAAATCATTTTTGGATTGTATATGATCGTCTCGCTTATTTAAACACCCCAGTTGGGTGTTTCTGCAACAGAGAGGTTCAAATTTACCTAGAGTACATATAAAGTGCTAAAGCCAAAAAAGCATATTTATTATTGACATAAGAAAGATAAACCTATATAAATCATCTGTAATCTGATTAGAAATGCTCAAAGTAATCATAGCTAAAAGATTAAAAAATCCTTACTAGTAAATTAAAATTTAAAACTCTTATTAATGATAACAAATTTTTGTTTTAAAACAATTAAGCAAGAAAGAAACTTCGAAAAATCCACTTATTAATAAATTTTTCATGACTAATATGATAAAATATAAAGGTAAAAACACAATATTAAAGCATATTGAATTTCATTTGTAGAGACGAGATATATAGGTGCTGTCAAGATTTAATCACGATTTGCAAGTTTGTATAATTTAATTTTCAAAACGTAAAATTTAGTTTTTTTAAAAACAGGAGTCGTGCATGTAGCCCGTTTCTACAACTTAAAATCATCCTTTGGTAAATTATTAAAATTAACTTTGACATAAAAAACCAAACATTATTTAAAGGAGGACATCAAACATCTACAAAATGGACTATCATTTAAACTCTTCTCATAAAGTTTTTGTTTTCGATTTCGATGGAACATTATTGAACTCTGAAGTTAGAGTTGGTCCAAGAACATTTGAGGCATTAAAAATACTTAAAGAACAGGGTCATACTATAATTTTATGTAGTGGTCGTATGTATGCATCCATGTTGTACATTATTAATAATTTTCTTCCATTTTTAAAGGGTTATGCGTATATTGTAGCTTACAATGGTGGATATATTGTTAACAACAAAGGTGAACTAATATTTGAGAAAGGTTTAGAAAAAGAAGTCGCCATTGAATGTGTAGAATTTTTACGACAGTTAAATGTGCATCGTCATATTTACATCAATGATGAATTGATATCTGAGGTGGATGATCAAGAAATCAGAGATTATTCGAAACATGCTTTTGTGGAATATAAATTGGTAGACGATTTAGTAGAAACCATAAAAAGCTCAGAACATCCTACCTTAAAGATTTTAGCAATATGTGAACCTGATAGACTCGATGAGATTCAAAGTTTTGCTGAAAAAAAGTTTGAAGGAAGGATAAATATTATGAAATCATTCAGTTCTTATCTAGATTTTATGCCATTTGGTGTATCAAAAGGGGAAGCATTAAAAATATTAGCCGAAATATATAATTTTAATGTAGAAGAAGCCTATGTTTTTGGTGACTCGCAAAACGATATAGATATGTTAAGGATATCAAAGAATAGCTTTGCAATGGGGAACGCCGAAAAAGAAGTAAAAGAAGCTGCAAGTTATGTTATACCAAGTAATGATGAGGATGGTGTTGCATATGCCCTTGAAAAAATTTTATGCGATGACGGTAATAATGTTAATTTTTAGCTTTACTTTTGCAACTGTATACGATATAATTAACAAAGACGAACTAAATATAGGATTTTTTTTTCTTAACTTAAATGATCTACAAAATTTAGAATCAGATGAAAATGATTTTATTGCATATTTGCTAGATTTAGAGGAAATCGATTCTGAGCTTTGCTATCTTGCTTTAGGAGCTACTAGGAACTATAATCTAATTCAAGATTTCGCTAGAGAAATTGGTTACTACTTAAAAAGTCTGGGAGTTGATATTGTAATATTTGGCAACTTAAAACTTCTAGATAAAAACGTAAAAGATGATCCTACACATTACATAGGGAATTCCCCTTATCTCGTGGCAGAAGTTATGTACCGTATGATAAGAGGCTTTGAAACAAGTGGTGTTGTGCCTGTTGTAATAGTTACATCTGATGATAATAAAAACATCACTGATTCTTTGCTTCAAAAAGTTGGATCTTTTTATTCATACTCATCCGAACTAAAGAAAGTGGATTTATTTTTTAATGGTGATTGTTTAAAGTTTACCAACGATAACATCTTCAAGATTCCTTGGACTTATGGAAGTGAAAATCTAGAAGAAATAATTCAGCAATTGTATAAGAGTAGTATTGTCTTATCAGGTTATAGGAACGAAGGATTAAATTTGTTATACAAGGAAATCAATTATACAGACAAAAAAGCAGTTACATATTTCTCGAAAAGTGTAGAAGAAGATGCAAAGAAAGTTTTCGAAGGTGAACTATTACCAACAGGAAATAAAAACTGGTGAGCGATTCTTTATAATTAATTAGGGGGGTTTAAATTGAAAAGTATAGGATTAGACACTTCTGGAAAGATGATAGTTAAAGGTCCGCAAAAGGCTAGAGGAGAGGTAATAGTTTCTGGTTCAAAAAATGCGGTGCTTCCTATTATGGGAGCGTCTTTACTTACCGATGATGAAGTTGTGTTACATAATGTTCCAGATTTAGCCGATGTAAAAACTATGACAGAAATACTAGAAAGTGCTGGAAAAGAAATTGAAAGGTACGACGATCAATTAATAATTAAAAGTACCGGAAGAATTAACTCTGAAATTCCTTATGAACCTGTTAGAAAAATGAGAGCTTCTTTCAATGTGTATGGCCCGTTAACTATTAGAAATGGCTATGCAAAAGTTGCACTACCAGGGGGCTGTTCTATCGGAGCAAGACCGGTGGATTTTCATCTAGAAGGGTTGAAAAAATTAGGTATAGAAAGTACAGTTGAGCATGGTTTTGTGATGAGTAGAGTGAGTAAACCAAATAAAGAGATCAATGTTACCTTACCTTTCCCCAGTGTTGGTGCTACTGAACATATTTTAACAACAGCATGTTTGATAAAGGGTGTGGAAACTACCATTACTAATTGTGCTATTGAGCCAGAGGTTACAGATTTAGTTAATTTTTTGAATAAGATGGGAGCAAAAATTTCAGGCATAGGAACTTCTATTTTAAAGATTGAAGGTGTGGATAAGCTAAGTGGTGTAAATTACACCATAATTCCCGATAGAATAGAAGCCGGGACGTTTATAATAATGGGCATTTTAATTGGAGAGAACCTCGTTATAAAAAATGTAACTGCTGAACATTTAGACGCTTTGTTTTCAATATTCGAAAAAGTTGGTTGCCCAATTAATTACAATAAAAAGAAGAGAGAGGTTAAAGTAGGAGCAGTACCATTACAAACTTTGAAAAGTATTAGCATGGAAACTTCACCATATCCTGGATTTCCTACAGATTTACAACCACAAATTACTACCTTGTTATCATTAGTTCCTGGTAGATCTACAATAACTGAAACGGTTTTTAAAAGCAGGTTTTACCATATAGATGAATTAAATAGAATGGGAGCAAAGATTAGGGTTGAAGATAACACAGCTATAATTGAAGGGGTTAACAAGCTTACAGGAGCACCGGTTGAAGCAACAGACTTAAGAGCGGCAGCTGCACTTTTAATAGCCGGTCTTGTGGCTGAAGGTGAAACAATTATAACAAATGTAGACCATATTTTTAGAGGATATGAAAATATCCAAGAAAAATTAGAGCAATTAGGTATTGATGTGCTTTATATTAAATGAGAAAACAATAGACATTATAAATAGATAATAAATAGAAGCTGGCAATTTTCGCCAGCTTCTTCTTTTGCTTATAAAAATAAATAATAAAAGACAAAATGAAAAACCTCTATAGAAGGTCTTCTATAGAGGTTTTATTGTTAGACATTAATTAAAATTTTACTGAAGCTTTTAAGAATAGGTACCAGTGAAGAGCTTTTAAATCATTTGCACCAACAATGTTACCACGAGGATCTCTAGCTTCATTACCTAAATGGAGACCACTTTGGAGAACATTGTATGTGTAGGTAACGTCTGCCATGTATGCTAACTGATTATCGGGTTTAACATCTGCAAGGAAATAGTAAAGATTTCCAGCAACTTCTAAGTTATCTATACCAAGTACTGTATAAAGGTTTGGAGTGATTGTATATTTTAGTGGGGTTCCAAAAGTGAAGTTCATCGGAACGCCTACACCCACTTTGAAATCGGTGACAGCATATTCAAAAGATGGTTTTAAGTTTAATGAATATTTAAGATCTTTCATATCTAAGAAATCAATTGTGAATGTATCAGTTATTCCAATTTTAAATGGTGCAGGATTTGCTTCTAGGTCAAAACCTGCTCCGATCTTTCTGGCATCAGGCCAATCGATGACCTTTCTTACATCTGCATCAGATTCTGGCTTAAATACTTCTGGTAAACCTTCTTGAGCTTTGAAATATGCATGAGGTTTTAATTTAATGCCATCTACTGTTACAGGATATGCATAATCAACATATACTCTGTAGGCATTTTTAGAATCTACCCCAGCATTTAAAAGAGCAAAAACCAAGTCTACTGTCTCTTCACCAGGCAACGGCGATTTTGTTAATTTTCCCTGAAGAGAAAAGCGATTATTTTCTTTATCTTCGAATTTGAAGGCAGTTGCTGCAAATCCTTTTAGTTCTTCTCCAATATCTAAATCATACTTTAGACCCAAAATCCAGTTCTCTGGAAGAGACAATTTACCATCCTTATGTGGAGTTACTTCGCCAGCGGCTAAATCAGCTAATTCAAAAGAAAGGTTATATTTCGTTAATCCAAGCTTTAAAGCTCCAGTAGCACTTGTGAACTGGTTGATTGTGTAGTCACTTAACTTGATAGCTCTTGGTTCGTATCTTAATAGCCATGCATCTTCTTTATACTCTATATAGTCTAAAACGTCTTTCAGAGTGAATGAAGCAGGATGAGTGTGATCCTCTGGTTTAGTTGAATCATAATCTCCAGACTTTCCTACTTCAACTTCTGGTTGTAACTTAAAACCAACGGAAAAACTCCCTGGACCTGCCTCCACAGGAATTGATAAACTGAAATCAACATCAAGTTTTCCGTTGATGTCCAAAGCACTTTCGTCTAATAGTAACTCAAAACCAAATTCTCCACTTACATCTAAAACAGGTGTAACAGTTACAGCAAATAGTGCAAGCGCACTAAGAATTACTAAAAGAGAAACAACAAACTTTTTCATCCTAAAAACCCCCTTCTACTTGTAATTTTGTGTTAGTATTTAAAAAATCCTAAGCTATTATATCAAATATTCAAACTTCCTGTCAATACATAAAATCATATTTCTAAAAACTTTGTTTAGTTAATTATACCTTGATTTAAACAAATAGCTATAATTCCTAAACCCACTCCTGTTACAGCTGTTAACCACAATAGTCTGTGATCTTGTGCCTTAGCAATTTCTTCTTTTTGAACTTCTAGTTCTCTGCTTACTTCTTCTATCTTAGCTTCATTGTTAGACACTTTCATAGATAAACTTGGTAATGCTTTCACGAACATTGCATTTTCTTCTGCTAAAGTTTTTACGTTCGCAACTTCAGATTCTAATGTTGCAAGCTTTTCATCATGTGCAGAAACCTGGTTTGAAAGATTATCAATCTTGTCATATGTGTCATACTTGAGGTTCAAAAAATTCTTGGTCATGGTTGTTTTGAAATCTTCAAAGGATGTTTCAAGATCCGAAACTTGGTTTGAAAGATTATCAATCTTATCATAAGTTTCGTACTTTAGATTTAAATGGTTTCTAGTCATAGTTGATTGAAATTCTTCTAAAGAATTGACTTTTTCTTCAAGATCATAAACCTTTCTTGATAAAACAGGAAGCCCTTTAACTATCATACTATCTTGTTCTACAGTTTTGTTAAGAGTTTTCAAGGAACTTTCTGTTTGAGATAACTTAGATTCAAGTTGAGATACTTTTGCTTGTAATTGTGCAACATCCTGACTTACAACTGCTGTTGCATCTGCTTGTTCAACTGTCAATAATGAAGATTCTAAAGCGGACATTTTTTTGCTTAAATCGGTTACCTTAGATTCTAAATACTCAAGGTCTTTTGTTTTTGCAATTTCAGGAGAATTCTCAAGATAGGTAATTAATCTTGACATCCATACAGCTGCATCGGACCTTGTTAAAGGCTCATAACCCTTGAAGGTTGGTTGATCAACAGGTATAACGCCTTTTTCTACCAGTTTCATTACGTAGTCATATGCCCAATTATCTAAGCCCACATCAGTGAACCCCAAAGAAAACGCTGAAACTACAAACACAAGAAGTGTTAAAAACACCAAACCCTTTTTCACTTTCCTTACCCCCTTTTCTGAATTTTTGACTGTTTGATTTAAAAACTTTATTTAGTATTAAAATTATACAGATTCGCCGCTTAAAAGCTCTTTTATCAACCTATATAATATTATACTATATTCAATTAAATTTTGCAAAGGTTATTTAACTTTTTTTAATCTAAAATAATTCTTTTTACCTACTCTTAAAACGTCTCCGTCTTCAAAGTTAGGAACAAATTTAAAATCATCTATCTTTTCATCGTTTATCCGAATTGCACCTTGACTAATAGCGCGTTTTATTTCACTGTTACTATCAAATACATTTGTTTTGGCAACTATATCTAATATTGTTTCGTTCTCTTGGACTAATATTTCAGGAAGATCATCGGGCATGTCTTTTTTTTGAAAAATAGCGACAAAATTATCTTTTGCTTTTTTTGCTTCTTCTTCATTATACAACATTTTTACTATTTCTTCAGCTAATATCATTTTAACATCTCTTGGATTGATTTCATCTTTATTCATTTTTTCTTCGTATTCTTCTATTTTGTCTATAGGTATATCGGTTAAATATTTCATATATTTAATTATTAGATGATCTGGAATAGACATAACTTTTCCAAAAATATCATCAGGAGCATCATTAAAAGCAATATAGTTGTTATAACTTTTACTCATCTTCAGATTTCCATCTGTACCTTCTATCAGAGGCATAGTGATAACTATTTGTGGTTCTTGACCAAACTCTTCTTGAAGTTTTCTTCCTACTAAAAGATTGAATAATTGGTCAGTTCCACCCATCTCAACGTCTGCTTCAATAACTATAGAATCATAAGCCTGTGCAATTGGATATAGGAATTCAGAGATACTTATTGGTTCGTTTTCTGTTAAACGGTTTTTAAAATCATCTCTTTCAAGCATTCTGGCTACAGTGTATCTAGATGTTAAGTTAATGATATCTTCAAAGGTAAGTTTTGAAAGCCATTCACTGTTGAACCTGATTATGGTTTGTTGAGGGTCTAAGATTTTGAATGCTTGCTCAACATAAGTCTTTGAATTTTCTTTTACCTCTTCCTCTGAAAGAAGCGGTCTGGTCTTCGACCTTCCAGAAGGATCACCGATCCTAGCAGTGAAGTCCCCAATAATTAAATAAACAATATGGCCAAACTTTTGAAATTGCCTCAATTTTCTTAGAACTACAGCATGTCCCAAATGCAGATCGGGTCTGGATGGATCTACACCGAGTTTTACCTTCAACTGTTTTTTTCTTTTTAATTTATCCAAAAATTCTTCTTCGGTGATAAAATCTACCGTATCTTTTTTAATGACTTCAAGTTGGTCTTTTAAATTCAAATTTCACCCTCCCTAAGCCACTATCCATGTGACTAAAAAGCAACTAAACATGAACAGAATTCCGAATGTTAAAGCAATTTTAGAAGTTTTGTCAAGTCCTTTTTCTCTTCCAAAAACAGCCCCTGTACCTCCTCCGAAGGCACCACCACGTTCACTATTCTCACGCATTTTTTGTAAGGCAAAAAAAATAACCCCTATAGCTAAGATTATATGAACTATTATAACAACAACTGAGAGAAAAGTCATACTCACCCTCCTTTTAGTTATGAAGCTTCTATTAATCATATAAGTCAGTTTTTTCCTTATTATTATATCATAAGGATATATAATATGCAAATGATTTTTAAAAATATTCAAAAACGCAAAAAAACAAGTTATTTGTTCTTAATTAGTTATAAATAGTTATATTTTTGCATAATTCCGAGTAATTACGCTAGGTTTTACTGGTACAAATTAGATAAAATAAAGTTAAGTTAATAAGAGGAAACGCTTTCTTTTTTAATTAATCAAAATATTAGTGAAACGCCATCAAAACGATCCTTTTTAACAGTCTCAAGATATGTATATGGTATAATGGTTATAGATGTTGAAACTAACGTAAAAACTAAAGGAGGAATATTCATGTTTCCTGAAGAGTTCTCACAATTCTGGGCAATTTACGACAGCTCTTTTCCAGTGGATGAAAAACGCGATAAACAGACTCAAAGAAGATTGCTTACTAATAATAAATATAAAATAATACCTTATTATAACAATGGAAAAATGGTTGGTTTTATTGCTTTGTGGATTCTCGGTGATATCGTGTTTTTAGAACATCTAGCAATAAAGAAAGAATTTAGAGGAAAAGGTTATGGGACAAAAATCTTAAAAGACGTCAAACGCAGATTTCCTGGTAGATTGGTATTAGAGGTTGAACCACCAAAAGATGAAACAACAATAAGAAGGATCAAGTTTTATAAAAAAGCTGGATTTCATCTGAATGAACATCATTATGTTCAACCACCCTTAGGAAGAAATAAAAAACCTGTTACACTTAAAATAATGTCTTATCCTAATCTGATACCTTCAGAGGAATTCGATTATCTGGTAAGATATATACATAACAATATAGAGCATGCCTAATAAAATAAGGTTTTGAGTTTATACGGGTTCAGGGCGGAGCCCTCTACCCACACCCTTTCAGGTACTGAAAAGCAAAAAAAATAATGAAAAATTCCTCACTTTTTAGAGACTCTGGAAAATGGGATTAAAAAAAATGCTTTTGGGTTTATACGGGTTCAGGGCGGAGCCCTCTACCCACACCCTTTCAGGTACTGAAAAGCAAAAAAAATAATGAAAAATTCCTCACTTTTTTACTAGGAGGTGATTTAAATAGAGAAAAAAGGCCAAAAAAAGCCAAGAAATTCTAATCCTACCATTAAAGATGTTGCAAGGCTCGCCGATGTAGGAATAGCAACCGTTTCTAGAGTCATTAACAATTCAGGCAAGGTGAGCGAGAAAACGAGAGAAAAGGTTTTAAGTGTTATTGAAGAACTTGGATATACACCAAACATACATGCTCGAACTCTTTCGTCTAAAAATATCGAATCGTTATCCTTTGTTATACCTGATATGGGAAACGAATTTTATTCAATTATCTATTCCCTTCTTGAAAAAAGGCTTTCACGTAATAACTATAGACTAATTGTTTTCCCTTTGATAGATCAAGTGGCTCTACAGAAAATTAAACAAAATACGGATATGATATATCAAACAGATGGAGTTTTTATTTGTTCTTTATCTGTTACAAAGATTTTCCAAAATAGAACGCCTCCCAAAAAAATAATACTCATAGACTCGTTTGATGAAAGATTTGATTCTGTGTATGTAGACAACGAAAAAATTGGAGAAACAGCAGCTGAATATTTACTTAAAAATTCTCCTGAAAAAACAAATTATTATTTAATAACATTTAAAGAATTAGACAACGAATTTACGTCTTTTGTTTTTGAAAAAAGGGATAAAGGTTTTTTAAGAGTTATGCAAAAACACAACAAGAAAGTAAAAGTTGTATATGCTGACTTGATGTGGGAGGGGGGCTACAAAGCAATGCAATCGTTGATCAAAAGAAAGCCAAAGAATTACGTTTCCATTTTTTCAACCTGTGATATGTTAGGTGTCGGAGTAAAAAAATATTTAGAAGAGATGAAAATGGTTCCAAAAAAAGAGTACTCTCTAATATCTGTAGATAATTTACCTATTAGCAGGTTATTTAGATTAACTACTATTCGTCAACCTCTAAGTGAAATGGCAGAAATTGCGTATAAAATGTTTATTAGCTCTTTAAATGGAAGGGAAAAAGTAGATCAGCACAAGCTCACTTGCAAAATAATAGAAAGAGAGACATAAAGTCTTTCTTTTTTTAGAAAATAATGGAAACCTTTTCATTAATGAAAAATAGATTGGTTCAGGGCGGCAGCTCTTTCAAAATATCACCAAAATTTAAAGTTAAAAGGAGGAAACTACTATGAAAAAACTTCGGTATTTTCTGATAATTCTCATTTTGATGGTTATACCATGTTTTGGCTTTTCAGCTGATAACAGTCAAGTGACAAAAGGCTTTGAAAGTGCACAAGTTAGTGAATTCATAGCTCTATCAGAAGGTAAAACTGCACAAGATTTTGGCGCAGAAACCGTTTTAATAGTTCATTACCACAGACCAGATGGAAAGTATGATCCTTGGAATTTATGGATTTGGCCGAGTAAACCTGTATCAAAAGAAGGTGCCAGATATTTATTTGAAGGAGAAGACAATTTTGGCAAATATGCAATAATCACTTTTGATGAAAAATATACAGAATTAGGATTTATTGTAAGAACAGATAGTTGGGACAAAGATATATCTGTTGATAGATTTGTTACCATCCCTGTGAGTGGTGTTGCTGAAATTTGGGTACTATCTGGAATAGAAAACTACTATGTAGATCCCTCAACCGTTGATTTAAGCCCACGGGTATTAGCAGCTATCATGGATTCTTTTGACGAAGTAAAATTAGAATTAACGGTCCCTTTTGATACTAAAGATTGGAAAGGCAAAGTGAACTTCTACATGGTTGATGGTTCAGAAACTATCCAGTTTGATGTATCTGATGTATATAAAACTGATCCAACCGATATTTCATTAACCACGAAAATTACTATAAAACTTCAAAATCCCATAAAACCAGAAAATGTTGACAAATTGTTTAAAGTGGAAATAGAAGATTACGTGTTCGATGGTTATGTAATTTTGAGAAATGTTCTAGATGACGAAGTCTTTCATTACTATGGAGATGACCTTGGTTTAACATATACCACAACTCAATCTACGTTTAAAGTTTGGTCGCCGGTTTCTTCTCAAGCCAGTTTACTACTCTTTGAAAAATATAACGATGAAGAACCATATAAAATAGTTCCAATGCAAAAAAGCATAAATGGTGTATGGCAGGCAACTGTTTCAGGAAATTTAAAAGGACAATACTACATGTATGAGTTTGTTTCTTACGGAGAAACAAGAAGAACAATAGATATTTACTCAATTGCATTGGCTGTTAATTCAACCAAATCAGCTATAGTTGATTTAAAAGATACGGATCCTGCTGGATGGAAGAATGATGTAAGACCTCCATTTTCGAATCCTGAAGATGCAATAATCTATGAAATCCATGTAAAAGATTTTACAATAGACGAAAGTTCAGGTATCCCAAAAGAATACAGAGGGAAATATCTTGGTTTAACCATAGAAGATTCTCAATCTCCAACTGGCGTAAAAACAGGGCTTGCACATTTGAAGGAATTGGGAGTTACTCATGTCCATGTAATGCCATTTCAAGACATAGGTTCACTAGATGAAACAAAGTTTGATGAGCAATATGGTTGGGGATATGATCCTCATGTGTACAATGTTCCTGAGGGTATTTATTCTACTGATCCTTTTGATCCATTAGTTAGAATAAATGAAGTAAAACAGATGGTTCAAGCGCTCCATAAAAATGGGATACGTATAATAATGGACGTTGTTTACAACCACACATATCAAGTTGGTAAAAGTTCTCCATTTGACCAAACCGTTCCTTACTTTTACTACAGAACAGACGGATCAGGAAAATACACAAATGGATCAGGGTGTGGAAACGAAATAGCAACCGAACGATTCATGGTAAGAAAGTATATAGTAGATAGCGTGAAATATTGGGTTACTGAATACCATATTGATGGATACAGGTTTGATTTACTAGGATTGTTCGATAAAGAAACTGTTAAGGCAATATCACAAGAGTTGCATGCAATACTACCCGAAATAGTATTATATGGGGAACCTTGGACTGGTGGAGGACCGATACTATTTGGGAAAGGTGATCAAAAAGGATTAGAAATAGCCGTTTTCAATGATGATGTGAGAGACGCAATTAGAGGAAGTGTTTTTGATGCAAAAGTCAAAGGATTCGGTTTAGGAGCAACGGGGCAAAAAACTAAATTGGAAAGAGGCATAGTGGGTTCAATAGAATACAGCAGTAAAATAAAATCTTGGACTCAAGATCCACAAGAAACCATTAACTATGTTTCTAACCATGACAATCACACTCTTTGGGACAAAAACGCATTAGCTTTAGGAGTAAGGCCATGGGAGCAAAAAATAGATGAAAAAACTCTAGAAACATTAAAGAGCTCTCAAAAATTCTCAAATGCAATGATCCTTACCATGCAAGGTGTATCCTTTTTACATGGTGGAGTAGATTTTGCAAGGACTAAAAACGGGCACGACAATCCGTACAACGTTCAAGGTCCCAACGTTATAGACTGGAATAGAAAAAGCGAGTTTTATTATGTATTCGAATACTATCAAGGAATGATCAAGTTAAGAAAAGAGCATCCTGCCTTCAGAATGACAAATGCTGCTGATATTAAGAAACATCTAGAATTTTTTGAACTATCTAGAGAATTTACAAAAACAATAGCCTTTACGATAAAAGATAATGCAAACAACGATAGTTGGAAAAATATAGTTGTAATATATAATGGTGAACCAGAAAAAGCTGTAACAATCGAACTTCCAAAAGGCAATTGGAATGTCGTTGTAGATAAAAATACCGCAGGAACAGACGTATTAAGAGTAGTTAAGAACAAAGTTGAAGTTGAACCCCTTTCTATTTGTGTGTTGTATCAATAATATGATTAAATCTATCAAAAAACGCCCTTCTTAGGGCGTTTTTTGATAGATGTTTAATTTATTATTTCAAATACATATCTAACCAATCGAGAGTTTCTTTTATGGCTTGAGAAATTTTATTGGGTCCGACAAAATTGTCGAAGGTATGGTCTGCATCTAACATTACGAGTTTTTACCTTCTATGAAACTCGCAACACCTTTGCGCCTCTGATTTCCCCTTGTTTTATTTCTAGAATCGCTTTATTAGCGTCTTCTAGTTCAAATACCTGCACTTCAGGTTTAATAGGAATCTTTTCGGCTAGAA